>JBGSHH010000171.1:0-12915 GCA_041752355.1 Pirellulaceae bacterium
GGTCGAACTGCTGGCGACGTTGTTGTTGCTGGATTCGGTGGCGGTTGCCACGATGGAGAGCGTGAAAGGCGCATTGCCGGGGTTGTTATCCGGCTTGAGTAGACTCAGTCCCGGCAGTTGACCTGGCGTGAGTCGCCATTGGCCGCTGCCCAAATTCATGCCGGCCGACAAGGTGGCATCGGTGGGTACGCCGGAGATCAAAACGCTGAGCGTTTCCGAACCATCCGTATCGACCAACTGCGACATAATCCCCAAGGCGATGGCGTTGTTCTCGCCGGTGGTGAGCGTGGCGGGCGCCGTGAGCGTGGGTACATCGGCCACGGCGTTGACGGTCACCGACAAATTGGCAGTGGGTGAGGTCGCAGTGCTGCCGCCGACGTTCTCGGTGGCGCTGGCGGCAACTTGCAGCGTAAAATCGACATCGCTGTGGAGTGGCGGCGAGATGCGCAAGCCGGCCAACTGCCCCGCCGTCAAGTTCCACACGCCACCTCCCGCGTTCGTGCCGGCGGAAAGCGTCGCGCCGCTGGGCACATTGCTGATGCGGTACGATAGCGTCTCCGAACCATCGGGATCGTTGGCGGTGGCCGAGAATACCAGCGGAATCTGCGTGTCTTCGTTGCCGCTGGCTGGTTGGACCGTCAAGGTCGGCCCGTCGGCCACAGGCGTCACGTTGATCGTAACGGTAACGGTGTTCGACGTCAGACTGCCATCGGACACGCGGTACTGAAACGTTGTAACGCCCGCAAAGCCATTGGGCGGTGTGTAGGTGAGCGCGCCAGAGGGCTGCAAGATCACGCCGCTGGGCGTCGCGCCCACAATCGCGGCGGTTAAAGTATTGCCATCGGGATCGGTATCGGTTCCGCCTGGATTGGTGATGACGTTGGCGTTGAGCGGTACGTCTTCGTTGATGGTGAAGGTATCGGCGACAGCGACCGGAGGCCGATTAAAAATGATCGCCACGTCGTTGCCGTTGTTAGGCGTCCCGGCTTCGGCGTTGTAGCGATAGGTGATGACCGCCGTGCGACCGCTCACGTTGAAGGCAGCGTTCTCGGCGAGTCCGGCGAAGGTGCCATTCACGGCGTCCGTGCCATCATTGCGAATTAACACGAAGTACTGGCTGCCTGGGTTTAAGCCTGCGTTCACCGTGCCCACGAGCGCGGCGCTATTGAGGTTAACCGTGCCAGTAACATGGAGTTGATCGAAATCGACACCAGGGTTCAAACCGTTGATGTCGAACTGATACGTCGAACCGGCGTTGAGCGTGAGGTTGCCGACATGCAACGCGGCGTTGATGGGACCAGGCGCGACGTTGCCGCTATTGGCTGTGACGGCGCTATTGATGGTTCCTTGTCCGGCGAGTGTACCGCCGGCGACGACGACGGGTGCCGCGAGGGTGCCATTGACCAAGAGCGTGCCGTCGTCGATCGTGATCGTGCCCGTTAAGGCGATGTTGCCGGGGAACTGCAATTCACCCGCACCAATTTTGTTGAGGTTGTTACCGCCGACGAGGGCCGCGGTGGTTTGCATGGTGGCGGTTTGTCCCGCATCGACGTGGAACGCGTGCGCCGCGCCGGAGAGCACGTTGACGGTGGCGTTGGTGACGTTGAGATTCTGCCCCGGCAGGTTCTGAAGCGTGCCGCTATTGAAATTGAAATTCGCCGTTCCACCCCCTTGGCTCAAGGTACCAAAGCGCAATGTGCCGCCGTTGAGATTGATGGTTCCAATCGTGTTGGCGGGGTTGGTACTCGCGCCGCCGAAGTTCGGCGTCGCGAGCGTGATGCTGTTAGCTTGTACCAGACCCGCCGTCATCGTGAACGACCCTGCGCCGCTGCCAGGACCCGATTGATGTCGGCCGATGATTAGTTCGTCGATGGTAGCATTCACGGTGCCGCCGCTGAGATCGACCATGCCCACGGCGTTGATGCCTGTGCCGGAAGCATTGTTGTCGGCAATCAGTAGATCGGTGGCGGGTCCGGTCTTGCCGACCAGGTTAAACGTACCTCCCGGCAAGATGGTGACATTCGCGTTCGATTTGCGACCCGCGACGGTGAAGGTGTCGACGAAGAAATTGCTGGTGCCACCGCCGAGGATGATGGTGCTGGGCCCATCATCCACCATCCCTTCGCCTGGCGAATCTTCGACGAAGATGAGATTGCTGGAGACATTCGCCGTTCCCGACGTCCCCAGGCTGAGTTGGCCGCGGTAGTTGCCGCCGGTCGTCGCGCTGTCGGAGCTTTCATTGGCACCTAGGCGAATCTCCGCGACATCGATGGTGACACCACTAGCATTGGTCAGATCCAAATGTCCGAAGCCGGGGATGTTGGTTGCGGCGTTGCTCGTGCGTCGGGCGATGAAGAGTTGGCCAGTGCCGGGGCCCGCCACACCGGCGAGATCGAACGTGCCGCCGGGCGCGATATCGATAGTGCCGTTGGTCTTGTTGCCCCCCACGATCAACGTGGTGACGTTCAAGTCGTTAATGCCGCCGCCCAAATGAAGCGAACTGGTGGACGCGGAGTAGTTTGGGGCAGAGGCGTCGCCGAAGCCGATGGTGGCGGTGTTGGCGGTGAGGACGTTCGGGCCTGTTTGCGATAGGGTGAGGTCGCCGCGCACAGTGGGTGTGCCGACGTTGTTTTGGGCGACATAGCCTTGGCGGAGCAGACCGACGTCGATGGTGGTGCTCGTTGCCGCGCCGAAATCAACCGTCGCGGTAACGGAGTTGATGTTGTTCGCCGTTCGGCGTCCCACGAGTAATTCTCGCCCCGCGGCGCCGTCGCCGACGAAGACATCGCCGCCGTTGACGGTGAGCGTCGCGTTAGCGCTAACAAAGTTGTCGGCCAGACCGACGCGCAAGTTGTCGGCGCGCAAGCCATTGGCGACGGTGAGTGTGCCGTTTTCGATATTGATGTTGGCGATCGCGGGGCGCGCGCCGGTGGGATCTTCCTCGGCATTATTGATCGGATCATTGTCGATGCCTCCCGCGACCGTCATCGTGCCGCCTGTGATCGTGAGCGTACCCACGATACTTGCAGGCGCGGTGGAGAAAGCTGTCGCGGAACCTTCGTTGCTGGCGTCGGCAAGGATGACATTGTTGGCGGTGACATTGCCGGCGCTCATGCTCAACGTTCCCGTCGCGCCGCCGGCACCGCTGTTGTGTCGCGCGACGATGACGTTGTTCAGCGTGGCGTTCAGCGTGCCAGCTGAGAGATTGAAGTTGCCGACGGAGAGGGTGCCTGTGCCATTGGAGTCGTTGTGCGCCACGAACAGATTGGCGGTGGCTTGATCGCGACCACCCAGCGTGAGCGTGCCGCCGGCGACGATCGTCACCGTGCCGTTGGCCTTGCGTCGCGCGACGTAGACATCATCCACATTCAACGTATTGACGCCGGAGCCCAAGCGCAGCGAACTGGTGACGCTAGTGGCACCTGGGTTGTCCGAATCACCGATGGTCAGCGAATTGGCGCGCAGGCGATTGGCGCCCACATTCGACAGGAAGACGTCCCCCTTGGCGATGCTGCCACCTCCCGCGACCACACCGATGCGGGCCGCGTCGACATCGATTGCGACGGACGTGGCATTGGTGAAGGTGACGGTGCCGGTGAGTGTGGCGGTATTGGTGGCCGTGACACTGCGCCGGCCGACTTCAAAGAAGGTCCCGCTGGAACCATCGCCAATGCGTACCGCGCCGCCGCTAACCGTGAGGCTAGCCGTGGGAGGTATATTGATCGTCGGCGCGCCGTTGGGAGATGCGACGCGCAAGTTGCGGGCGGTCAAATCGCCTGTGATGGTCGCCGAACCCCGATCGACGATGAAGCGATCGAGCATTTCGACATCGTCGGCAAATGTCGCCGCGCCCATGTTCTGTTGATAGGACAAGGCGCGGAATTCGCCGGCAGCGGCGATCGTACCGGCGCTGTTGATGGTGATCACGTCGAGGCGGCCTGATTCGGTGGGACCAAAGCCCGTCGGCGCCGCCAGCGAAGTGTGTTGCAATGTCAGCGCGTCAATCGTGGAGCCATCCTCACGCACCCACACTCGCACCGTATAAACGCCCGGCGTGGCAATGTCCCAAGTGGCGGCCTGTTTCGGCGTGCCTCCGGCCGACGTCAACTCAAAGCCACCTTGATTGTCCCAGGGGTTGGAGTTGAAATCCCGATCGATCGCATGATTGAATTCGTACCAATCGGCTACTGTGCCTCCCACGCCGTCGGTGAGTTCGACGATGCCTGCATAGATGGAATCGCTGGAGCCTTGCGTCGAGCTGTTAGTGCCGTTGCCATCCCAGCGCAAGAAGAGTTGGTAAGTTCCCGGTTCGGTGACTTGCACTTGATAGTCGATGTACGGCGTGTTGTTGACGCCGCCACCCCCAGCGCCGCCATCGGGTAGCGACTGCACATACGACAGGCCGCGCACGTTGAGGGCCGCTGGCCCAGCGCCGGCGTCTTCCGCTGGCACGATGAGCCAGCTTTTGCCGCCGGGATCAGGCGTGCGGGAGGTAAAGTGCTCGCCTTCGATGACAAAGATGCGATTGCTCGCTGGGACCGCGCCGGTGAAGTTCATCCCGACATCGTCATCAAACGCGATGTTGCCGGTCCCGGCGGCGAGTGTGAGATCGGCGGCCAGCGGGTTGAGCGCTTGCAACGTCCCTGCGAATGTGATGTTGGCATTTGTGGTGGAAAGGGAGACGTTGTTGGTCGTCACCACGTCGCCTGCGAATTGCAGCGCGCCGTTGCCGCCACTGATCGAACCATTGAGCGCGATTGTCGGCGCCGTAATGGTGATGGCTCCCGACGCGTCGGAGGTTTCGATCGTGACGCGATCGATATCGCGCAGGCTAACACTGCTGGCGTTGACGAATTGGACGAAGTTGAAGTTGTTGGCGGGATCGTTGAGCGCGATGGTCGGCGAGCCAGCGTCGCCGAGCGCCGCGTTGTAGTGCGCGACGACTTGCGCGGCTGACAGGGCATCGCCATAGACTGCCAGTTCATCGATGCTGCCGTTGAAGAAGCGCGACGTCTGCGTCACGCCGAGTCTCCCCACCGCCATGCGCACGGCAATCGCTACCGCGGCCGAGGGAGTCGCGGTGGTGGGATCTTGCACTCCATTGAGGAAGATCCGCATTTGCGAACCGGTGTTGACCGCCACCACATGGTTCCATTCGCCCACACTCCAGGCATTGGTCGAAGGTTGAATATTTTGCCCGCCGCCGGTCCCTGGAGGCGCACGATGCAGGTAGCGCAGGCGTTGGGTGCCATTGGTTTCCACAATAGCCGCGTGACCCGCCAGCGTGGCGGAGTCGGTCACGCCCAGCATCGTTAAGCCAGCCGTGGCAACATTGGCCTTGAACCAGAATTCAAGCGAATAGGTGCCGTCGTTGAACAGCGAAGGTGGCAAGTCGCCGAGGATCTCGACCCAATCGTTCGTGCCATCGAACAGTGGGGCGTTGTTGCTGAGCGGATCGGTGACAATGGGGCCAGTACCGCCCAGCACCGCGCCACCTTGATAGGTGCCGTTGTTGGCCGCCAGGCCGATCGTCGGAACGGCGGTGGTTCCCGCGGTTTCTTCGAAGCGATGGTAGAGGAATGGATTGTCGGCCGCGACCGCAGCTTGGTAGGCACCTGGCGCAAACGGTGAGAAACGAGTTATGCCAGCCACCGCCAGCGGCGCAGTCTGCGTCACGCTTTCGGCCGTGACCGTCAAATCGCCAGGTAGCGTGATGGCGGCATCGAACGCCACGCTATCGGTACCGCCGCCACCACTGATGAGAAGCGACGCGGTCGGCACGTCAAACGTCACCGTCTCACCCCCGGTGGAATCCACTTTGATTTGAGCACCGGCCGTCGTCACCACGATCGCATCATCGCCGGCACCGTAGTTCAACGTGACGTGTGTCGCGTTGATGGTGGAGGTCACCGGTTCCAATCCTTCGTAAGCGATTTGCAGATTGTCCAAATGCACGCGCCCGTCGGTCTTGTTGGTGAAGTAATAGTCGGCCTGCTCGACAACATCACCATGCAGCGCGAGGGTATCGAAGCCTCCAGCGCCGCCGATGAATCGCACCGGCAGCGCGAAGTTGCCGCCTGAGATGTCAATCGTCAGGGTGTCGTTCAGATCGGCTTGACCGACGATCTCGATGTTGGAAGTGGCCGCTAGCGCACGACTCGCCAGGATGTGCGCGGGATCGTGCGTATCGACCAGTTCCAAACTGCCGCCTGCCACGCGCAACGTGTAGTTACCGATGGTTGGTTCTTCGCTCGCCAGGTAGCGAAAGGTCTCCGGCATGACGGGGACCGTAACTAGCGTCGTCGCAAGATCCGTCGCCAGCAGTTCGCGCGCCTCCAAGGATTCGAGTTGCAACAAGCGGCGGCGAAGACGAGGGGAACGAGAGGTCTGCAAACGACGTGACATGAGTGGGATTCCTCAACGCAAAGCGGCTGTGTGTCAGAGAAGAGATGGAGAGAGCAATCGCACTTGCCCTATCTGAACGAAGGGAAGTCTCACGCCCATGACACCATGCGGCGTCGCAGGCGAGGCGACCAGGAGCCAGAAGAGGTCCGTAACAAGGACCAACGCATTCCTCCCAGGCCATGCTCCTGGGGAATCCTAGAAATTAAGACCTTTTTTCTGGCAACAGTACTCTTCGGCGACTTTAGAGGGTCAAAATTCTGTTGTCAACTTTTTTCAGGAGATTTCTTGACCGCAGGAGGCGCTCGGAGGTGGGCTGCGATGCGTCACCCGCCCCGCATATCTTCGGCGAAGCGGAAGGGCTTGGCACCCGTGAGATCGGCGCTGGTGATGGTGGGACACCAGTAGCGTTCGACATGCTCGACGACCAGATCGGTCCCCGCGAAGTGATTCACCTTGGGGCGCATTTGGGAGTTGTACATGGTATCGGTCATGTCGCGCACCAGCACGACATCTTGCCCGAGGTATTTCAATTGGCGAATGCCAAAGGGTCGTCCCAGGACGCACATGTTGAGATGCACTCCCAGGATCATCACATGTTTGATGCCCCGTTCTTGAAACAGATTGCAGAGTTCTTGGCCGTTATCGGTGATGGCGTCGCGCTTCTCATCGATGGCGATGGTTTTGATCTGGCGCGTCCAGGGTCCGGCGATGGTACATTTCTCGCGGCAGTCGCAGCCCATATCGGAGTCGTCGATCGGAAACTCGCCTTCGCGTTTGTCGGGATAGCACCAGGCGGTTCCCCAGCGCTGAGTGGCCGCGAGATCGACCGGCGTTTTCACCAACTTGGCGTTTTGCGCCCTGAGGCGCGCTGGCGTATCTTTGTAGAACTCGGTGCACGTGCTGGGAGCATGGATGATGAACACGGCTTGGTCGCGCAGGTTCGCGACGAGTTTGTTCATCGGGCCAGCCATTTCCGTGACGCGCTGGGCCGCGCCGCGACACCAGTGGTCGTCCCACATATCGCAAATGATCAGCGCCGTTTCGCCGGGCGACCAGGCGAGTTGTTTCGTGGTCGTGGCGAACTTGTCGGTAGCGGGGTCTTTGGTTTGCGAGCGCGCGGAAAGTTTGAGCATGCGATCCTCCGCCTTGACCCAGTCCGGAACCGCCAGCGCGCCCACCGTTCCACTTGCCAGCAAGAGCGTTTGATTGAAGGTGCGGCGCGAAAGCATGGTGGGTTTTCCAGTGCCAAAGGAATGAACAAGTCAGCGAATTGTCACTGATGGTACTGGATTGGGCGAGTAATCTCAAATCGCCCCTGGGCAACCTGCTGCGTAGTGGGGGCGATCGCCGAGAGATCTCGCGCCCATAGCGTGGGCGCGAGGGGCGTTTTACGCAGAGACAGGAGCGCTATTCCTTGGCGCGGGTCGCTTCGAATTCGCGGCTGTTGGTTTTGCCATCGCGTTCGGTTTCCGATGTGCCCTTCAACGTGTCGCCGCTGACTTTGGCGCTGTACTTGGTCACGAACTTCATGCCATTGCGTTCGCGCGTGATCTTGAACGTGACGGTGTCATCCTTGAACGTGCCATCCTCAATTGCCGTTTCGGTGTCGTTGCGGCCTGGCATCGAACCGGTGAGCTTGTCGCCGTCCAGCTTGAGCTTGAGGGTCATTTCCCGTTCCATGTCATTGAATTTGACTTTCCACTTCCAGGTGCCGGTGGGATTCTCCGCCGCCTGGGCGAAGCCCGCGAGGAAGAACAGAGCCACAAACGACACGATCGCCACGGTTCGCTGGATCATTGGACGTTGCATGAGAGGATCTCCCTGGGTATGCGAAATTGAGAGTGCACGGAAATAGCCCGGCTTCCGTCGCATCGCGGATGCCTCGAGCCGACTAGACGAAATGTCCAGCGTGTTAAACCCCACACCGCTTCCCAGGTTTTGCGGCGAAGGTGGGGAAGGCGGGGAATATTCAGCGTCGGTCAGTCAGGTTGCTTCCCTGCCAGCCACCCACGACAATGAAGACGTGGATTTCACCCTCGTCAGGAGAAGTATCATGTTTACCGCGTTAGCCATTGTCGGTCTGTCGCTACTGGGCGCCGATCTTTCCGAACCGGCCAAGAAGGAACTGGCCACGCTGCAAGGTAAATGGGTCATCGAGCGCATCGACTCCAGCGATGTCAAATACGAACATAAGCCAGGCGAGAATGAGATCGTCGTGGAGTTCAAAGAGGAGAAGCTGTTGGTCAATGGCAACGAAGTGGCCGACATTGTCGGGGTCTTTCCCGAGAACAATCCGCGCTGCCTCGATATCCAACGCAAAGAAGGTGGCGACGGCAAGCCCGACGAAGGGGTCTATAAACTCGATGGCGACGCGCTATTGCTCAATCTCTACGTCGGTGGCGGCGCGAAGGAGCGGCCGATCAATTTCGAGGTGCCCACCAAAGCGGGGACGGTGCTCGTGACGATGAAAAAGAAGTAGTCGCTACGCTTGCATGAACTTCAAAAGCGCCGGATTGACCACTTCGGCGTTCTCCAGCGGTGCCATGTGACCGGCGCCCGGCACCTCGAGAAATTCCGCCTGCGGTAGTGCGCTGGCAATGGCGCGCATTTCCGTAGGCGAAGCGATGGCGTCGTGTTGGCCGCAAATCACCAGCGCCGGCAATTCGAGCGTCGGCAAGAGTTTCGTGACATCGGGCCGTTGGGCCATGCCGCGCAGCGCTGCCGCCGCGCCTTCGCGACTGGTATCGAGCATTGCCTTCTTCGTCTCTTTGACGATGCCTGGCTGCTTGGTGTTGGTTTCGGGGCCAAAGAGTTTGGGGAGCATGGCATCGACCAGCACTTGCATCCCTTGGTTGACAACTTTCTGCGCCGTGTCGAGTCGCCCCTGGGCACTCTCCGGCGAATCGGCAACCGCTTTCGTATCGCAGAGCACCAACTTTGCCACTCGCGCGCGATGCCTTTGCACGAACTGCCAGGCGACATAGCCCCCCATCGACAGGCCGCAGAGAATCACCGGCTCACGAATCACCAGCACATCCAACAGCGCCGCCAGATCGTCGGCATGCTGTTGCATGGTGACGGTGCCGTTGGTCACGTCGCTTTGTCCAAAGCCGCGCAGATCCGGCGCCAGCACCCGGCAGGAATCGGAGAGCTCCGCCATTTGCTTCCGCCACATGGTGTGATCCAGCGGAAAGCCATGCACCAGGAGCAGCGTCGGACCCGAGGAACCGCGCATTTCGAAATTAACCGTCGCCGAGCCAATATTTATGCGTTCCATGTCCAGGCCAATTGCAGGAGTTTCCAAACCCATTGCGAAACCAACGCTGAAACCATCAGCGCGGTGAAGATATTCGAAAAGCGGTGCACGTCGAGTTCCGGCTGTCCGCGCCGCAATCGCCAGATTTGCATCGCGCGATACGGCACTTGCGCCGCGACCAGCAGGAAGACCATAATACCCGCGGGATTAAAATGCCAGGCGCGCGACACGTCGCCATGCGCCAGCGAAATAAAGCACCGCGTCAAGCCACAGCCGGGGCAATCCAGGCCGGTGACGTTTTTCATCTGACACATGCCCGGCAGCGCTTGGCCGATCCATGGCAAGTCCACCTGCGTCTCGCCGCTGACCGAGAACACCGCCGACATGATCAGGATGGTGCTGGCCAGGCAGAGCAAAATCCAATGCACCTCTTGCGCCATCTGAAATTTCAACGGCGCGCGGCGCGGCGGCGATTCCGATTCGGAAATCGGCGGAACTTCGAGGGTGCCAGGCGAGTCGGACATGCCACCATTATATACAAACTCGCGCGCCGACAGACCAAGGGAGACGCGGCATTAGGGCTTCTTCTCGGTTCGCTCGGCCAGCGCTGTTTCAAACTTCGCCAGCGCCCGGACAATCAGGCCGGAATGGGGTTCGAGCTTGACCGCTTTCGACTGCCACTTCACGGCGTTTTCCAACTCGCCGGCATGGAAGTAGCAATGGGCCAGTGTGTCCATATAACCGGCCGCTTCGGGACGGATTTCGAGCGAACGTTTGCTCATCCGAATCGCTTCCTGCAAATCGCCATTGGTGTTGCCCACCAGCCAGGCGTACTGATTGCAATACATGGCCTGAATAGCCTTGAATTGCGCGAGTTCCGGTTCGTTGTCGGAAAGCTCGATCCGTTTTTGCCACTCCTCAGCCTGGTTCTTGAAATCCGCAGCCGACGTGCTGACGAGCTCGCGCGTTTTCTCTTTCCAAGCCTCATCCCCGGGAAATCGATGCATGATGATTAAGAGATCGGCATCTTCGGAGTTCGCGTCGGCCCCTTTCTCCAAGGCGACTTTCGCGGCGGCGGTTTCGTTCTTGGCCAGATGGTCGAGGGCATCGAAGAAGTACTTGCGCGACTGCAGTTCTTCTGTCGAACGCCGCAGCGACAAGCTGTTAATATTGTCCGCCACCGCCCCATCCGATTCGACCGCCTTCACCAAATCGTTGAGCGATTCCGCGGCGTCTTTATCCCGTTGCAGATCGTGCAGCATTTCCGACAGCATCGACCGGGCTTCAACCCCTTCGCGCGAAATCAAAGGCACCGTCTTGATCACGTTGCGATACTCGCGCTCGCTCCAAACGAAGCGCCCGCGATCTTGCAACTGATACGCCACCAGCAAGTGCCGCTGTGATTCGGTCGGCGCGATTGCGAAGGCTTTGTCGGCCGTCTGTTCTGCCAGATCTTTTTCGCCGCGTTCGGCTTGCGCTTCCGCCAGGCGATAGAGCAGCAACTCGTCCGTGGCGAATTGCGTGGCATGTTTGGCGGCGATTTCATCCACCACCGCCCAGGCTTTGCGCTGCATTAACCAATCGATCATCTCGACGATTTGTTCGCGCGAGCCATCGCTATGCGCGATCATCTGGCGGACGGCGTCGGTCGCTTCCTCCTGCCGATCGAGCTTTTGCAGATACTCCGCTTGCCACCGATAGAGGTCGCGGACGATCTTGCTGGTCGTGGGCGCATCTTCGCCATGCAGCACGAGCAGCTGCCGCTCGCTATCGATCAGCTCATCCCACGCTTCGACTTGCATCGCCGGTTCGTGGAGCGTGCGCACATAAGTCGCCAGCCACAGCGCGCCGGGACGTTGACTTTCACCGACTTGTTCCGCGACGGCTTGGCGCAGCGCTGCGCGCTGGTCCTCGCTGGCGAACTCCGTATTGGACATCACCAAGAGCGCACCTTCTTTGGCGAGCTTGAGCGACATCTCATACCGCACCAGGCGGCAAAGCGCATCTAGTCCGGTGGCATTGTCGAGCGCGGCGAGTTGCGCCATGCGATTGCCTCGCTGCGCTTCCGACTGCCGACTGTAATCCTTGAGCAGTCGCTTCACGTCCGAGGTATCGCCCGTCCGCGCGAAGACCATGTTCATGCTGTACAGGATATAGCGCGCCCGCTCGGCGATCTCGATGTCTTTATCGGCTTGCGCGTCGTGCAAGGCGTCGAACGCTTTCAATCCCAATTGCGAAAGCTCGGTCGCCGCTCGTTCGCGCGTCGCATAATGCGGGGAGCCGAGTTGCTCGATCAACTGCGCCACAGGCGACGCCGTCGCCTTATCGGCGGCGCGACAGACGGTCGTCCCGACTGGCAAACCGAAGAGAGTCGCGCCGGTCACTACCGCCGCCACCACCGCTCGCTTGGTCCAGACATGTCGCCCAGTTTCGCCCCTGCGGGGCCTGCTCCCACTCGCCATTGCGCACCCCGTTGTTGGAAGGTCCACGCCGTCCCTTAACCATACTCCACGGCCCGCTGTCGCGGCAAGGGAAATGTGGGGTAGCCGTCCGCCTGCCAAGTCTTGGGGGGTGGACAGGTTGTCTCCCCCGACGTCAACGCTCCCTCCCTCACTCGCAATTGGCTGTCGTTGGCCTAACCTGCTGCGCAGAAAGCAGTTGCGGCGTCGGGAATGATCTCCTGCGAGCAGCGACCTAGCGTTCCGAGAGGGCCGTTTTCCATTCTTCCCCGAGTTCCTGCACCGTTTTGCCCGTCAGATCCTTGAACAGCTCTTCCTTGTACTGTCCACTACGCATCGCCTGATTGAGCTTCACCACGAGTTCGGGGTCGTACTTCTCAGTGACATAGCCCAGGAAGTCGGCGGTGGTTTGATAGCTCGCGTCGTAGCGCGCGGTGCGGGCGTTGGGCTTGCGGCGCTTTTGCGGCTCGAATTTGAAGAACCGCACGTAGTCGGCGACCCCTTCCACCAACCAACTGGGATTGCCGCGGCCGCGATAGGCTTGCACGACGTGGGTCGTTTCATGGACGATCGCGCCGACATCGTCGGGATGTTGCTTGAAAAACTTCACGGCGCCGACGATCTTGTTGCCTTGCGCAAAAGCGACGCCGTCGTAGTCTTTCTTCATGGTGAAGGTGATCTGTGTGGCAGGGCGAAAGCGCTCGCCCGGGAGCGCTTCGTTGATCATGGGATACGCCTTTTCGCAGATACGCGCGACCGTCTCGGTCCATTCTTGCATCTCGGGGGCGTCGGTCA
>JBGSHH010000172.1:0-43881 GCA_041752355.1 Pirellulaceae bacterium
GCAAGCATTAACGCGGCGGCGCGATGTTCTCGCGGCGGTGGAAGAATACGAAGCTCGGCTGACGCGCTACGCGCTGCGGCTGCTGTCCGATCTTGATTTGGCGCGGGACGCCGTGCAGCACGCCTTTGTGCGTCTGTGCGACGAACCTCCGCTGGCCGAGGATCGCGTGGCGGCGTGGCTGTATACCGTTTGTCGCAATAAAGCGTTCGATCAGCTGCGCAAGTCGCGGCGCGATGAAACACTGGCTGGCGCGGCGTTCGATGCCTTAACCGGGCGCGAGCCTGATCCGGCGGATGTCGCGGAAAATGGGGATCAAGCGGCTTGGGTGCGCAAACAGTTTGAGCGTTTGCCTGGTCCGCAACGTGAGGTGTTGGCACTATGGTCGGAAGGTTTCGTCTATCGCGAGATTGCCGAAATCACCAGCCGGACTGAAGGGAACATTCGCGTGCTCGTGCATCGAGGCCTGACGTCACTGCGGGAATTGGCAGCGGCGAGTTCGCAGACATAGACTCATCACGCTGGGCGTGATGTTCATTGGATCAACCACTTCGTAGCTGTGGCAAGTCATCACGCCGAGGCATCACGGCACCGTGCTACCTAACAGCGCGCTGAATACTTTAGGAATCTAATCATGTCGGATCGCAATCACTTGCAGAATAGTCAGCCGTACGACGACGATCATGCCGCGCTCGTTTCGGCGTTTGCTTTGGGGCAACTGACTGGCGAGGAAGCGTTGGCAATCGAGGCGCAAGTGGCTCGCGATCCGGCCTTGCAGCGCGATGTGAGCGAAACGCGGCGCTTGGCTGGATTGGTCGCCGAATCGCTCCGCGCCGATCCGCTGCCGAAGTCTTCACTGCAACTGCGGGAAACGCTCGATAATCGTGCCGCGGTGAATGATGCCTTGAAGGTGACGCTCCCACAGAAAAGGCGTTCACGCTGGGTGGAAGCGGTCGTCGGCGTTGCGATTTGCGGCTCTCTCGCCTTGTTGGCACTGCCGGCCGTGCAGTCCTCGCGAGAAGCGGCTCGCCGGGCGCAAGCTTCCAATAATCTCAAGCAGATCAGCGGACCGCCGGGGCAATACTACAGTCGCGATGATGTGCAACGTACAAGGTCGGATCGCGCACTGCCGTCCGAAGTGACACTCTTCAATGGTCAGCAACCCTATAGTCGCACTCATACAGAGGCAGGTAGGGAACTTGAGTCCGTCGATCAATCGGGTGGCGGACAGAAGGGGCAGGGACAAGGCTCCGGTCAGGCCATGGGGGAGGGGCAACCGGGCGATGTTGACGATGTTATTCTGGCGCAGTCTGGTCGCGCAGTTGCGCCGCAGCGCGTCGAAGGCGAGCCCACGATGGAGTATCGCTCCACGCTCCAGCCTGGCGTTAGGAGTTACACGGACGGCCGCGGCAAGATGCTCAGCGGTCCCTTCGGTAATGGTCAAGGTGCCAGCGATCGTCCTGTGGTGGTCACCACTAATCCAACTTATCTGCCGTCAAAAGGGAACAGTACGTCGGTTGACCAATTGAAATCGGAAAAGGCTCACTTGGTGCGACTCAAGGATGATTCCGAAAGCTTGATGAAGAACACCGCTACCGGTACGACCTTCACGCTTCGCGAAGGCCGGGAGGTGGGCGAACCCGCCACCATTCAAGGCGAAAGCGAATTGGATGTTTATGGGCGTCGTACTTACGTTCGCTCCAACTCCGAACAATACGACGAGATCATCGAGAACGCCTTCTTGCCTGCGAAGATGGCTCCGCTCTCGACCTTCTCGATCGATGTCGATACTGCTTCCTACGCTAATACTCGCCGCTTCCTCGCCAGTGGGCAACTGCCGCCGCGCGACGCGGTGCGCATTGAAGAGCTGATCAACTATTTTCGCTACGACGATCCACAGCCCCAAGGTAACGCGCCGTTCTCCGCCAACATGGAACTGGCGGAATGCCCATGGACACCGGGTCATCACTTGCTGCGTGTCGGCTTGCAAGCCAAGTCGATGCACAATCAGGAACGTCCCGCCAGTAACCTAGTCTTTCTGCTCGATGTTTCTGGATCGATGTCAGATCAAAATAAGCTCCCGTTGGTAAAACAGGCGATGAACCTGTTGATCCGCGAATTGAGTGAGAAAGACCGCGTCACCATCGTCACCTATGCCGGCAGTGAAGGGGTGGCATTGGAAAGCACCTCCGGCGATCAGAAGGATAGGATCATCAATGCGGTGAACAATCTGCAATCGAACGGTTCAACGCATGCTTCGGCTGGCATCACGCTCGCCTATAACCTGGCACAGCAACAGTTCATCAAAGAGGGTGCGAATCGTGTGATCCTCTGCACTGATGGCGATTTCAATGTCGGTGTGACGAGCGATGAGGCACTGGTCGATTTGATCACCAGCAAGGCCAAGAGTGGCGTGTTCCTCTCGGTGATGGGCTTTGGCATGGGGAACTTGAAAGACTCCAAGATGGAGAAACTGGCCGACAAGGGCAACGGCAACTACGCCTACATCGACACGCTTCGTGAAGCTCGTAAAGTGCTGGTGGAACAGATGTCCGGCAGCCTCGTGACGGTCGCCAAGGATGTGAAGATTCAGATCGAGTTCAACCCGGCGGTGGTCGCGGCCTATCGACAGATCGGCTATGAGAATCGCGTGTTGGCGGCTAAGGATTTCAACGACGACACCAAAGATGCTGGCGAGATTGGGGCGGGCCATGCCGTGACCGCGCTGTATGAAGTGGTGCTCGTTGGACAAGAGAAGTTTGCCGCTCCGCCGGCCAATAAAGAGATTCCGCTCAAGTATCAAAAGGCAGAAACGAAAGTTGACGATCCCGTTGCGGAGGCAACCCCGCAACTGGCCCTCACCGAAGCGGCCGCCAGTGGCGAGATTCTCACGCTGAAACTCCGCTTCAAGCAGCCTGACGGCGAGAAGAGCGAGTTGGTGGAGTTCCCGCTCAAGCAAGCTCCCAAGAAGTTCGGCGCCGCCAGCGAGAACTTGCGATTTGCCTCAGCGGTGGCTGCGTTCGGCATGATCTTGCGAGAGAGCCAGTATCGCGGCGGTGCCTCGATGTCGGCTGTCGAGGAGATCGCCGCCGCCGCCCTGGGTAGCGACCCCAGTGGCTATCGGACGGAATTTCTCGAACTCGTCCGTAAAGCGGAGGGACTGGGGAAATAGCCTTTTCGTGGCTCGGACCAGACATTCCGAAATCAATCAGGCCTCATGCTTTCGCGTGAGGCTTTTTTGTTGGTATTCGCGAGGGGAGTTGCGTTACAATGGCGTCGACCGCACGTGCGCTGCGGGGCACTTCGATTCCCACCTTTCCTCCCGCCACGATTGAGACTGCCGATGTATCGCACGCGATTGCTGCCTTGGTTAGCACTCGGTTTTTTGCTGCCGACCTTCGTCCAGGCGGAGAACTGGCCGGCATGGCGAGGGCCGCGGGGCGATGGAAGTAGCAACGATGCTTCCGCACCCACCAAGTGGGACGGCAATGCGGAAGAGAATGTCGCTTGGAAGGTGCCTGTTCCTGGTAGCGGTCACTCCTCGCCCATCGTCTGGCAAGATCGGATTTTTCTTACCGCTTGCGTTGATGACACGCAGGAGCGCGTCCTCGCCTGCCTCGATCGCGTCACGGGCAAGACGCTCTGGCAGCAAACTGTCGTCAAAGCGCCGCTGGAAAAGAAGCATAACCTCAACAGCTATGCCTCCGGCACGCCGACGACCGACGGCAAACTCGTGTACGTCACATTTCTCGCCGCCGATTTTGGCAGCGATAAAGAACGCACGCCGGGCGATATGATCGTCGCCGCCTACAACTTCGAGGGCCAGCAAAAGTGGCTCGTCAAGCCAGGGCGGTTTGCCAGTGTACATGGCTATTGCAGTTCGCCGATACTGTTCGAAGAGACGGTCATCGTCAATGGTGACCATGACGGTGATTCCTACATCGTCGCACTCGACAAACTGTCCGGCAAGGAAGTGTGGAAAGTCGCCCGACCGAATAAGACCCGCAGCTACGTGACGCCGATCATTCGCGAGATCGATGGTCGCACACAGATGCTTTTTTCCGGCAGCAAGTGCGTTGCCAGTCTCGATCCTCGCACTGGCAAGGAACATTGGACCATGCAAGGGCCGACCGAACAGTTCGTCGCCTCGCTGGTTTACAACGGCGATATGCTGTTTCTCACCGCCGGCTTTCCCGAAAAACATATACTGGCGATCAAACCGGATGGCCATGGCGATGTGACGGACACGAACATCGTATGGCGCACGACCAAAGCCGCGTCGTATGTACCCTCGCCGATTGTGATTGGCGATTACTTTCTGGTCGTGAGCGACGAAGGCATCGCCAGTTGCTTCGAAGCCAAGACTGGCGAGCGTCTCTGGATGGAACGCCTCGGCAAGCACTACAGCGCGTCGCTCGTGACCGCCCATGGTTTGGCTTACTTTCTCGCCGACGATGGCGTGATGAAGGTTGTTCGCCCCGGTAAGGAACTCGACGTGATCGCGGAGAATCCCCTCGGCGAGTATATCTATGCCTCGCCTGCCATTAGCCAAGGGCAGATCTTTTTGCGAGGGGAGAAGCACCTTTGGTGCATCGGCAAGTAGGGCGTCGAGACGCGGCGGACGCACCATACAACGAGCGCAGTACAGGATGGCGCACACGCGGCTCGCGCTGGCTACAATAGCGCTGACTCGGTATGTGTCCCCTTCTTTCCTCTGTGCGGAGAACACGCCATGTTGCGCGCTCGTTTCTATTTGGCTGGCTTGTTGTTGTTGGTCGGTTTGCCGATGGCGGCAGCACTCGCCCAGTTTGCTGGTTCGCGCGGAGGTGTCGACGAAACGAACCATTCAATGGCAGGCGCGGCAGGCGCTCCGCCGATCTTGCGTCCCGACATGGCCGAAGCTTATCTCACGATCGATGGAACTGCCGAAGTCCGCGTTCGCCCCACGCAGATTCGCGTCGTGCTGGCAGTCACCAGCGAGGCGGAAACCGCGCAAAAGTGTCAGCAACAGGTGAACGAGATCATCGCGCGTCTGCGCACCGCCTGGAAGAAAATCGAGCTCGATGGCGACAAGGTGGTGGAGGATTTTATCGCGGTGTTGCCTCGCTACACCTGGCAGGAAGAAAAACGCAATGATCGCGAGGTGCTCATCGAAACGAAGTCTGGCTATCGCATGCAGTCGAATCTGCATCTGGCTGTCCCCGACGAAGCCACCGCGCAAGCCGCGCTCGGTCTGGCCTTCGAGGAGGGAGTCACGGATATCATCGCCTTTGACTATAGCAGTGCGGATCTGGACGCTGTGAAAGTTAAAGTTCGCGACCAGGCTCTCAAGGCAGCCATGTCAAAAGCTGAAATCTTGCTGAAACCCGTGCTCAAAGGCGAACCCAAAGTGATCAACGTGCAAGAGCAAACCGTCGTACACTATCCCGAGTCGCTCTATCAATCGTTCACCAATGTCGACGATCAAGAAATCTCGTCGGGCTGGCGCGACAACGTACCGCGCATCCATGCACATCGCCCCAAGAATACCTACTATCGCGGGCTAACTCAGAACGGCGACATTCAGCCGCGCGAACTACCGATGCATGCCGAGATCACCGTCGTTTCCACCGTTCGTCTCTACTTCGAGTCGCCGGCGGCGGGACAACGCATCGCGGAGAAGAAGTAAGTTTTCAATTGTAGGAGGCGAATCCTTTCGCCGATCGGCGTTGCACTCGAATGCGTTCGGCGAAAGGATTCGCCTCCCACAGAATCGCAAGTTGCTCGAAACTAACATGGCTCTCACGGATTTTATCACCCAGCCTCTCACGCAAGCCTCCGCCGACCAACACGCGTATCTAACGCGGCAGTCAGCGCGCGCTTTCGATGGCCGAACGATCCTCATTCTGCTCTCGGTGCCGCTGCTGCTCACGTTTCGCGAGTATGCCTTTAGCGGCGCGCAATGCTGGCGGTTGCTCGGCGCGCTGACGGGCATCGCAGGCGATAGCGGGCTACGCGAAACGATCGCTTGGCTGGCCGATAGCGAACATCGCCGTTTGACGGAACTTGCCTATTGGTCGCTGGGACAAGTGGTTTGCTTCTTCGTGTTGCCGGCACTGCTGGTGAAACTCGTGCTGCGCGAGCGCCTGCGCGATTACGGTTGCAAACTCGCAGGCGTCACCAACTACTGGTGGGCGTATGTCGGCATGTATCTCTGCATGTTGCCGGCGCTGCTGTGGCTCTCGCACAACACGGAATTTCAAGCGACTTATCCGTTCTACCACCCCAGCGCCGGCGAGCCCCTGTGGCCACGTTTCTTCATCTGGCAAGTGTTTTACGCGACGCAATTCGTGGCGCTGGAATTCTTCTTTCGCGGCTACATGATTCACGGCCTCAAGCAACCGCTCGGCCCCTATTGCATCCTCACGATGACAGTACCCTACTGCATGGTGCATTATGGCAAGCCGCTGCCGGAGACGCTCGGTTCCATCGGCGCTGGCGTGATCCTGGGCTTCATGAGCTTGAAGACGCGCTCCATCTGGCTCGGCGCGGGCCTGCATATCGCCGTAGCTGTGACGATGGATCTGGCGGCGCTGCTCAATGTCCGGCAGTGAACATTACAACAGCCCGGAAAAGATGCGAGTTTGTTCGCCATTGCCGATGCCGACAAAGTAATTCACATAGTGAAAGACCGCCGGGCCGACGAGGATCAAGCTATCGAAGCGATCGAGCAAGCCACCATGGCCGGGAATGAGATCCGACATGTCTTTGATCGCCAGATCGCGCTTCACACTCGAAAGCATCAGGTCGCCCAGTTGCCCCACGATGCTAATCATTACCCCGAGCGCGAGCAAATGGCCAGGGTGTTCGAGCACCGTGCCGGCGAAGATCTGCTTGCCGAAGAAGTAGACCAACAGCGTCGTGCCGATGATCGCTCCGAGCGAACCAGCAATCGTCTTGTTGGGACTGGTGTGCGGAATGAGTTTGCGATGCCCGAGGAGCTTGCCTGCGCAAAAGGCAAAGACATCGTTGATCTCTACACTCAGCAGTACCAAGAGGATCACCGGGCGAAAAAGTTTGTCGTTCGCCAGATAGCCCAGATGTGCCAGTGCCACGCCGAAGAGCATGAAGCCGAACATGCCGATTGCACAGCGCTGAATGTAGCCTTGCGGCTTGTCGGCCAGGATCGCGCCGGCGGCAATCAAGCAAATGATTTCGGCGAACAGCGCGGTGAAGAACGTGTAAAAGTTATCGAGCGAGGCGAACGTCAGCAAGGCGATGCCTATATATACGATAAACTCTGTCACGCGATCGCGCGCAACGCCTGGAGCATGGGTAAACTCCCGATAGCAAAAGAAGCTCAAGAGTCCACTCCCGATGATCACCCATGCCGCGCCTAGCAGCACCGGCACGACCATCGGCGGTATCAACACTAGCCACGACAAGTAGCGCTTCCATAACTCGGTGTTGAGCTTGGCGGAAGTCACGCCCGCGATGTGCAGCGCGACAAACAACAGCGGCGTCAGGGCGAGCACTACCACCAGCGCGATAATGATCTGCTGCGTGACGGGATGGTCGAACGCCTGTTGATAGCCGAAAAGTCGCTGGCGCGTGGCCTCGTTCATGACTTAGCTCGCGCCAGAAAGTTAGCAGCACGCCACAGGCGACGTAGCGCCGTCAATAGGCCACCGATCGCAATAAACGCCAAAGCCAGCGCCGGCAAACCACCTTCGCCCAGCCAGTTCCACGTCGGTTGCCAGGCAAGTGATGACAGTCCACAGTAGAGCGCGACCACGGTGGTCAAAAACATCCGTTGCGGCTTGGCCATCGGTCCGCAGTAGTCTTGCGGCGCGCCGGCGACTTTGGCCATGGCGCGAATGTAAGCGGTAAAGACCGCGGAGAGTGCCGCGAGCAAACCCCAGACGATGCTTCCACCAGCCGCATACCCCAGCCCGATGAACGCTGCAGCATCGGAGATGCGATCGGGGACTTCGTTATAAAGTTCACCCACTGGCGAAGCCACGCGACGCTCAATCGCCACCATCCCGTCGAGCAAATTCGCAATCAAACGTAATTGCATACAAGCAGCGCCGGCCAGCCATGCGGCGCGCACCAGCAGTGGATAGTCGGACCACCAGGTTGTACCGGCGAACAAGAGTCCACCGACGCAGGCGGCGATCATTCCCGCGACCGAAATCAGATTGGGTGAAGCGCCGGCGACAACCAGGCGATGTGCCAGCCAGTTCGAAATCGCCCAACTGCGCGAGTTGAGCGGGCGACGTTCGGTCGGTTGATAGCCGGAAGAGGATTCACTCATGAGCTGCGCCCCATGAGGTACATGCCCGCAATCAACAACAGCATGCCAGCGATGTGAACCGGACGAATCGCCGTGTCATACGCCCACCAACCAATCAGCGCGGCCCAGACGAAGGTGGTGGCATAAACAGGATAGAGGACGCTCAGCGCGCCGCCTCGCTTGAACGCCGCCACGAATAGCACCATCACCGCTACATAACAGGCGACGCCCCCTAGTAACCGTGGGTTGGCGATGTACGACATGAGGCCGCTGGTAGCTCGATCGGCCCCGGACTTGTACAAGAGCTGTCCCACGGCTCCAGCGAGCGAAGCAATGAGAAACAGCACGATGGATTGCCATGGAGTGGTCATAGCGAGTCGCCCAGGTGATTAAATGCGACGCGCATTATGGTTACAGGTTGATGCCGACGCAACGGTCGGCGGCACGTCCCTACTTCACTAACTCTAGCGTTCCCCACAAACTCGGATCTTCTTCGAACGGAAACTCGGGGCCGACGGTGAAAGTTTGCGTGCCGAGTTCGCGATCGATGACGGCGTAGGTGAAGCCGAGCTTGGTATGTTCGGCGGGGTCCCAGCCGGTGAGCGCGGCGGCGGGAATGAACACGCTGAGGACGTAACCAGTCGGGCGCTTATCGCTGAAAGCTTTGAAGACGCGTGGCTCGGCAGGCTTGGGCATCTCGCGGCAACGATTGATCGCCAGCATTTGTGCGGCCGGTTCGTTCAAGCCTTTGCCTGCTCCTGAAGGCATGAAGATGAAGCGATGACAGAACTTGCCTGCACGATGGACGTTGTGCGTATCGCGCGTATCAATCCAGACCTGCAAGCCGTCGCTATCCTCGACGCGCGTCGGCCGGCACCACGGCGCTTGCTCTTTGCCACGCACCTCCAGCCAGATCGCCAGGCCTTCGGTGTTCCAGGCCATGCGCAGCTCGGCATAGGAGCGCGCCCCTTGCAACTCGGCGAAGCACGGAATGCGATACTTCGCATCCAGCGGCGCCCCGGTCGCCGTCCACAACTTCGCCGCCTGATGACAGGGAGCCGCGAAGTGGAACAGGAAGGTCGGGGAGAGGAGTGCTTGGGTTTGAGGTTGTACGTCAGGCATGGTTCTTACTTGGTATTGATTGCAGATTTATGATTTCAGATTGCGGATTTGAAGAGACTCCCCTATTGCTTGACCGCTTCCGTCACCTTTTCCAAATGTTCGCTCAGAAACTCCGCCAGGTCGCCGCGATGGAGATCCTCGGACGTGCGGAACTTGATGAGCAGCACATCGCGATCGGTGCGTTTGCCATCCAGTTCCCGTTCGATCCCTAGATCCCGTACGCGACCGAGCGCTACGCTGCCTTTGGGGCTATGCAGTGCCAAATCGAGCGAAGGCAAGCGCTTGGTAAAAATAGTCGCCCAGGGATCGCGATGCCCCTTGAGATACAAGTGCACCAGTTGCTGATTGTTCCATAGAAACTGCCCGTCGTCGCCAGCCGCTTCCGTGAGCAATTCGCAGAGTTCTTCCAGCGCTTCGCTCTGCCACTGTGGCTGCTTGCCAGGCGGGAAGCCTTTGCGGAGGAAGTGCCACTTTTGGCCGAGTTTTTTCCAGGGCATCAGGTCGCCCGGATTCTCCGCCACGCGTTCGCTGAACTTGTTGAAGCCGCCGATGGCGTCCTTGAGAAAGTCCCAAAACTCCGGCGTATCGATCTCTTCGAGCTGATGCACGTTGATCTGCACTTCCTGCCACGGGCCGCGAATCGTCTTCACCTTCAGTCGCGGCTCGTTGCTATAGATCGGGAGTTCATCGAGTTCGTTGAGCGTTTTGAGTTTGATCTTGTCGTTGAGTTGATCGCGGCGGAAGGTTCCTTTGCTGACGCGGAACTTCAATTTCACCAGCCATGCTTCGCCAGTGATCGCGTGAAAGAACCAACCGTCGGATTTCTTCTGGCCGGTGATTTCCACGACGCTACGGGCGTTCCAGTCGGTCTCGGCGAACGTACCGTGTTCTTGGACGAAATCGACAATGCGTTCGAGAATTTGGCCGTCCCATTTGGCCGGCGCGCCTTTGCGATCAACCCGATCGCGCGTATGCCAGCGCCGGCCGTTCGATTCCCAAGGCATTTGCGCGTCCCGACCGACATCCTCGATCTCCAGATCGGTCGGTTGCTTCTCGCTGTCGCTTTCCGGCTGATGTGCGATGCGCACCACGTAGGGACCTTCCGCGAGCACCGGGGCGAGGGCTTCGCCGGTATACGAACGAAGCAAAGCCTCGCCATTTCCTTTACTGGGCTTAAGCGCCAGATTGGCATGCGCGACGAGCATCTCTGGTGTCCCTTGCGCCACGATCCGCCCGCCGGCATCGCCTGCCTCAGGGCCGATATCGACGAGCCAATCGCACGACTTGATAATGTCGAGATTGTGTTCAATCAACACCACGGTGTTGCCCAAATCGACCAGGCGATGCAGCACGTCGAGCAGTTTCACCAGGTCGTCGAAGTGCAAGCCGGTCGTTGGTTCATCGAGCAAGTACAACGTGCGACCGGTATCGGGACGGGCTAGCTCCGCCGCGAGCTTGACACGTTGCGCTTCACCGCCAGAAAGCGTCGGCGCAGGCTGGCCGAGCGTGAGATAGTCGAGACCGACATCGCACAAAGTTTGCAGCGTGCGGCGAATCTTGGGGATGTTCTGGAATAGCTTCACCGCGTCGCCGCAGGTCATATCGAGCACATTGCTAATCGAATGGCCATGATAGGTCACCGCCAGAGTTTCAGCGTTGTAGCGCTGTCCGCGGCATTCGTCGCACTCGACCCAGACGTCCGGCAGGAAGTGCATCTCGATGCGGAGTTGGCCATTGCCTTCGCACTTTTCGCAACGTCCGCCGGGGACGTTGAAGCTGAACCTTCGTGCGTTGTAACCGCGCAGTTTCGCTTCCGGCAGTTGCGCGAACAGATTGCGGATTAGCTCAAATACGCCGGTATAGGTGGCGGGGTTGGAAGTGGGTGAGTTACCGAGCGGTTGCTGATCGACGCGAATCACCTTGTTGATTTGGTCGAGCCCGCGCAGCGAATCGTACGCTCCCGGCGTGAGGTTCGCGCGATGCAACACTTTGGCGAGTGCGGCGTAGAGCACATCCTCCATCAACGAACTCTTGCCGGAGCCGCTGGGGCCGGTGATAGCGGTGAGCGTGCCCAAGGGAATCCGCAGATCGACGTTGCGGAGATTGTTGTGACGAGCGCCGATAAGTTCCAACCAATGCACGAAGTCGGAATTCGGAAGTCGGGGATCGGAAATGTTGCCACTGGCTTTCTTGATCTTTCCTTTCCGACTTCCGACTTCTGACTTCCGAGTGTGTTCCTGGACCGCCCCCGCCATTCTGCGATTCGATGGAATAATTATCGCTTTTTTGCCGCACAAATACGGTCCCGTGACCGAACTGCTTTGCTTGATGAGCTTGCTGGCGGGGCCATCGCCGACGATCTGGCCACCGTTGCGACCTGCCAGCGGACCGAAGTCGAGAATATGATCGCAATGCTCGATGACTTCGCGATCATGTTCCACCACCAGAAGCGTATTGCCGAGATCGCGAAGCTTGTGCAGCGCTTTGAGCAGCTTGGTATTGTCCCGCGGATGCAGACCGATCGTTGGTTCGTCGAGGACATACAACACGCCGCACAGCCCGCTGCCAAGTTGACTCGCCAGTCGGATGCGCTGCGCTTCGCCATTGGAAAGAGTCGCCGCGCCACGATGCAGCGCGAGATACTCCAAGCCGACGTCGTTCAAAAACTGTACGCGGTTTTGCACTTCGCGGATCACCTCGCCAGCGATCTTGCGATCGCGGGCGGTCATCTTCCAGCCATCGATCGTTCTTTGCAGTTCGCCCAGCGGCAGGCGGGCGATGTCGTCGATGGTGAGATCGCGAAAGCGCGCCGCGGAGGCATCGTCTCGCAAACGGCTGCCGCCGCAAGTGTGGCAATCGACCTCGCTGACAAATGATTCCAGGCGTTGACGGAAACTAGGTGATAGTCGCGACGCTTCCTCGAGTGCGGGATACAGTCCCTTGAATTGAAATTTTAGCCCCGGCGAATCTTTGTCCGCCTCCACACTGAACCAAGCCTCTCCGGCACCATACAAGATGACGCGACGCTGTCGCGAATTGAGTTGTTCATACGGCACATCCAGCGGCACGCCGGTCCCTGCGCCGAGCGAGGCCAGCATCTTCTTCGCTAGTGGCAGCGCCAAATTCGGCCACATCGCCAAGGCGCCATCGGCCAGTGTGAGCTTGGGGTCGTGTAGCAGGGCTGCCGGATTGGCACCTGTTTGCACCCCCAGACCTTCGCATGCTGGACACCAGCCGAGCGGGCTATTAAACGAGAAGCTATGCGGTGTGAGGGGCTCGAAACTGCGACCGCATTCATGACAAGCCAAATGCTGGCTATGCACGACGCGTCGCCATTTGGGCTCTGGCAGGTCGTCGTTTTGATAGGCGACATGCAGCACGCCTTTACCGAGCGACAGTGCTCCTTCCACGCTATCGGCGATGCGTGAGCGATACTCCGGCTTGACCACGATCCGGTCGATGACCACTTCCACATCGTGCTTGCGGCGACGATCCATCTCCGGCGGCTTTTCCAAGCCATGCGTGACGCCATCGATACGCACGCGGGCATAGCCTGCGGCGCGAATCTCGTCCCACAGCGTGGTGTAGAGTTGGCCGACTTCGACTTCCATCGGAGCCATCAAGTACAGCTTTGAGCCGCTCGCCTCGGCCATAATTTTGTCAGTGATCTGGTCGCTGGTTTGCGTGCCGATCGCGATATTGCAAGCGGGGCAATGCGGCACACCGAGCCGCGCCATGAGGATGCGAAAGTAATCATAGATTTCCGTCACCGTGCCGACGGTCGAACGGGGCGAGTGGCCGAGATTCTTCTGTTCAATCGCAATCGCAGGCGACAGGCCATCGATGTGATCGACCGCCGGTTTCTGCATCTGCGCGACGAATTGGCGTGCGTAGGAACTCAAACTCTCGACATAGCGCCGTTGCCCTTCGGCATAGATCGTATTCATCGCCAGCGAACTCTTGCCGGAACCGCTCGGTCCGCAGAAGACCGTCATTTTGTCACGGGCGATCGTGCAATTCACGCCTTTGAGATTGTGCTGCCGCGCTCCTTGTACGCGAATCTCTTCGGCATACTGCTTGTTGACTTGTCGCTGTTCGTGACGAGCATGTTCGCGTGCGTGTTCGTGGCTGAGACGATGCTGCGTGCCGGCGAGTACCGGTGCGAGCGATTTGCCGGTGGCGGACAGCGGATTGGCGGCGATCACTTCCGGTGTGCCATAGCCGATGATTTCCCCACCGGCATGGCCTCCTTCGGGTCCCAGGTCGATCACCCAATCGGCCGTCTTAATCACGTCGAGATTATGTTCGACGACCAGCACCGTGTTGCCAGCTTTGACAAAGTTATGCAACACCTCGAGCAGCAGCTTCACATCAGCAAAGTGCAAGCCCGTCGTTGGTTCGTCGAGCAGATACATCGTCTGCCCTGTGCTTTTCTTCACCAGTTCCTTCGCCAGCTTGATACGCTGCGCCTCGCCACCGGAGAGTGTGGGCGAGGGCTGGCCGATCTTGAGATAGTCGAGGCCCACATCGTGAAGTGTTTGCAGTTTGTGCTTAATATTTGGCACATTCTCAAACAGCTTGAGCGCTTGCTGAATGTCCAACTCCAGCACATCGGCAATCGACTTTTCCTTGAACTTGACTTGCAATGTCTCACGATTAAATCGCTTGCCTTCGCAGACGGGACAAGTGACCCAGACATCGGCTAGGAAGTCCATTTCGAGCTTGTTCGAGCCGTTTCCTTCGCACGCTTCGCAGCGACCGCCACTGACGTTGAAGCTGAAACGCCCCTGTTTGTAGCCGCGGCGTTTGGCTTCCGGCATTTGCGCGAACAGATCGCGGATATCGTCAAAGACTTTGATGTAGGTGCCGGGGTTGCTGCGCGGCGTACGACCGATGGGTGACTGGTCGATGGCGATGAGTTTGTCGAGATGTTCGATCCCTTCGATCCGATCAAAATCCCCCGGCGTTCCCTCGCCGCGATTCAAATCGCGATGCAGCGCTTCGACCAGAATGTCGTTTACCAGCGAACTCTTGCCGGAGCCGGAAACGCCCGCAACACATACGAAGCAACCCAGCGGAATCTCGGCGCTGACGTTCTTCAGATTGTTATGCGTCGCGCCGATGACCTTCAGCCATTTATCGCCAGGCTGGCGGCGCTGGTTGGGAATTTCGATCTTCTCCACACCGGATAGGAAGCGCCCGGTGACACTCTTTGGCTCTTTGACGATCTTACTCGCCGGACCGGTTGCGACCACATGCCCACCGCGCACGCCGGGACCGGGACCGAAATCGATGATGTGATCGGCCGCCCACATCGTGTCTTCGTCATGCTCGACAACGACAACTGTGTTCCCCATATCGCGCAACCGATGGAGCGTTTCCAGCAAGCGATCGTTATCGCGCGGATGCAAGCCGATCGATGGCTCGTCCAGAATATAGAGCACACCGACCAGACCGCTGCCAATTTGTCCCGCCAGGCGAATGCGTTGCGATTCGCCGCCGGACAGCGTCGGCGCAGTGCGGCTCAGCGTGAGATAATCGAGGCCGACATTCATCAAGAAGCCCAGCCGGCCGCGAATCTCTTTCAGTACTTCACCTGCGATCGCTTGCCCAGTCGCGTCGAGTACCAGGCCGCCGAAGAACTCTTGCGCGTCGCGAATCGACAGGTCGCAAACTTCGGGCAAGGCGAGCGAGCGACGCTGGCGGTCGATTTGCTCGCTGGAAGTGGTGATCCGCACGGCGCGGGCTTGTGGATTGAGCCGTTCCCCTTTGCAATGCGGGCAGGGCGCAGTGCGCATGTACTTTTCTAGCTGCCGCTGCTGCATCTTGCTCTTACTATTACGGTATTTGGAAAGCAGTTCGGGGATAATTCCTTCATAGGTGCCCCCATATTTCATCGGCGCGTTGCCGCCGCGCCAGGTGTAAGTGATGTGCTGGTCTCCCGAGCCAAACAACCACACCTTTTGCAAGTCATCCTCAAGCTGCGACCAGAGCGTTTCCAACATCGTCCCTTGATCGAGTTCGCGTACACGTTCGATCGTGTCGGCGACTCCTTGATAGATATGCCGCCGCCATCGCCCGAGTTCTTTCCAAGTGCCGATAATCTCAAAGCAGCCATCTTTGAACGATTTTTCCGTATCGGGAATCAGCAGCGCCGGATCAAAGGAGTAGAGTTCGCCCAAGCCATCACAATGCGAACACATGCCTTGCGGGCTATTGAAACTGAAGAGCTGCGGGCTGGGAGGTTCAAAGCTCAGGCCACAATCCAAACAGGCGTAGTCGGCGGAGAAGAGCAAGTCGCCGGGTCGCGTGCTACCGCGAGCGCGTTTGGACTTCTTGGCGGGTGCTTCGGTCGTTTCTCCTTCGCCATCGGGGACGGCGTCAGGGCGAGGGACTTTTTCGTCATTTTCATCCAGGGCGATGATCAAATTTCCGCTGCCCAGCTTGAGCGCCACTTCCACCGCTTCCGCCAACCGCGCCCGGACATCGCCTTTGTTCTGCAAGCGATCGATCACAACTTCGATATCGTGCCGCATCTGGCGATCGAGCTTGGGAGTTTCACCCAGCGAATAGACTTGTCCATCAATCCGCGCGCGAATGAAGCCCTGCTTCAAGAGATCGACAAACAGGTCTTTGTACTCACCCTTTTGGGCGCGGATCAGCGGAGCGAGGATCGAATATTTCGCGCCAGAGGGTAACTGCAATATGCGGCCGATGATCTGCTCGCGGGTTTGCGCGGTGATCGGCTTCTGGCATTTCGGACAATGCCCTTGTCCGACGCGCGCCAACAGCACTCGCAAATAATCGTAAATCTCCGTCACCGTGCCGACCGTGGAGCGAGGGTTGTGGCCGGTCGACTTTTGCGAAATCGAAATTGAGGGACTCAGCCCGGAGATATAATCGACATCGGGCTTGGGCATTTGCCCCAAGAACTGGCGGGCGAAACTCGACAAACTCTCGATATAACGCCGCTGGCCTTCGGCGTAAAGCGTGTCGAACGCGAGGCTACTTTTGCCAGAACCGGAAACGCCGGTCAGGCAGATGAGCTGATTGCGCGGCAAGACCAAATCGACGTCGCGCAGGTTATGCTCGCGGGCGCCGCGGATGACAATATCACTTGCAGGCATGAGGCCCTGGGGGCAAGAGTCACGTCCATGGACAAACAGTTCATTTTAGGGGACGGACGTACAGGGGCAAGCGGAGGGAAGCGTAAAGATTAGAATCAGCGGTCGGAATAGGGCGAAATTCGCATCGCAAAATCGGGGCCTTTCTTTCTTGTTCCCTGTCGGTTTTGATGAACCGGGTGTTTTTAGTCTATTTGCTGGGAGCTTTTTGATGAAACCGACCGTAGCCATCTTGGGAGCGAGCGCTGACCGGAGCAAGTTCGGCAATAAGAGTGTGCGAGCGCATGTGAAGCGTGGGTACGAGGTCTACCCTGTGAATCCCAAAGGGGGTGAAATCGAAGGGCTGACGGTATATAAGTCGCTCGCCGAGATTCCAGTGTCGCTGACGCGGATCAGTGTGTATTTGCCCCCGGCGATCGGCATCAACGCACTGGATGAGATCAAATCGAAAGGATGCGAGGAGTTGTGGCTCAATCCGGGCAGCGATTCGCCAGAGGTGGTGGCCAAGGCGGAAGAATTGGGCCTTGATCCGATTGTCGCCTGTAGCATCGTGGCCATTGGCGAGATGCCCGATTAAGCGAGCGCGACGCCCTTGTGTTACTATGAAATAATGTGGAAAGATCGGTACCCGCGATGACCTCACTGTTGATCATTGTATGCCGCAGTTATTGATTATCGACGACGAACCGGCCATCTGCTGGGGCTTGAAGAAGCTGGGCGAGAGTATGGGGTTGACCTGCGCGACCGCTTCCAGCGCGGAGGAAGGCTGGCAAGCAGCGGAGAAGGTAACGCCTGACGTGATGGTTCTCGATGTGCGGTTACCCGGCGTCGATGGCATTACGGCCATGACGCAATTGCAGCAGCATGCGCCCGACGCCCCGATCATCGTCATCACCGCGCATGGCGATTTGAGTACCGCAGTCGATGCGGTTCATCGTGGTGCCTTCGACTACCTCGCCAAACCGTTTGATTTGGAGCAAGTCGAACGAGTGCTGCAGCGCGCCATCGACTGGCAGACATCGCGCCAGCAATCCGTAAAACTTGAGGGAAATGCGAGCATTACCCAAGCCGACGCGCGATTGGACGGCTTGGTAGGTCGCTCGCCGGTAATGCAAGAGGTTTTCAAACGCGTGGCGCTAGTGTCGGCGTCGGATGCATGTGTCTTGCTGTGGGGGGAAAGTGGTACCGGCAAGGAACTACTGGCGCGGGCTATACATCGTTATAGTCGCCGCACGGAAGCGCCCTTTGTGGCAGTAAATGTGGCGTCGCTCAGCTCGTCGTTGGCCGAGAGCGAACTTTTTGGACATGTGCGGGGAGCCTTCACTGGTGCCGATAATGCCCATCCGGGATTGCTCGTGCAAGCCGATGGCGGCACGCTCTTTCTCGACGAAGTCGCGGATATTCCCTTGCCAACACAAGTGAAATTGTTGCGCGCCTTGGAACATGGCGAAATCTTGCCGGTCGGCGGCACCAAGGCGATCAAGAGCAATTTCCGCGTGGTTTCAGCCACGCATCAAGATTTGCGACAAAAAGTGCGAGAAGGAACGTTTCGGCACGATTTATTGTATCGCTTATGTGCTTTTCAGATCGATTTGCCGCCGTTGCGAACGCGCGGTAGCGACGTGCGAGAACTAGCGGAGTATTTCGTCCGCACACTTCGCCCTGAGCAATCGCAGCGTGCATTTCTTAGTCCCGAAGCGCTGGCCGAGATTGAGCGGCGCACATGGTCCGGCAATTTGCGCGAATTGCGGAATGCCATGGAACATGCCTTGATTTTGGCGCGTGGCGAAGTAATTCGCGCCGACCATTTGCCGGCCGAGGAAGTGTTTCATGAACCACATGGTCCCGGCACTTCACGCGATGACATGGCGGTGTTGGCCGAATTGATCGAGCACTGGACGGAAGCACAACTTGCGACAGACACACCCTCGGCGGATCTCTATGAACGCTTCTTACAAACGATCGAGCCGCCGCTACTGCAAGCCGCACTCAACAAGCACCTCGGCCAATGCGCCGCCGCCGCCCGCGTCTTGGGGCTGCATCGGACGACGCTAAAGAAGAAACTCGATCAATACGGCATCGAATTTGAAGCGTGAGCGAAGGTCTTTAATCAGGCCTTCAATTCATTCAATTCCACCAAGTCGCGATCCGATAGCCGCACATGCGCGGAACTGATATTCTCTTTCAGGTGACCCAAAGACGTGGTACCAGGGATCGGCACGATGTTGGGTGAGCGATAGAGAAGCCACGCCAATGCGACTTGGCCTGCCCGAGCGTTGTGCCGAGCGGCAATCGCGTGCAACGTGCCGTCGGTGCCGCTGGCGATGGGAGAATGACGCTCAAACGGCGAAGTGCCCAGCGGGCTCCAAGGCAAATAGGCGATGCCATGCGCGGTGCAATAATCGACCACGGGATCATCATCGCGCAATAGCAAGTTATAGCGATTCTGTACGGAGGCAATCGTCGTCACCTGTTGCGCTTCCTGCAACTGTGTCAGGGTTACATTCGATAGGCCAATGTGCTTAATTTTGCCGTTTCTGCGTAGATCGACCAGTGCGCCGATCGATTCGCGCAACGGCACACTCGGATCGACACGATGCAGTTGATAGAGATCGATGCAATCGCGCTTCAGTCGCAGAAGACTGGCATCGCAAGCGGAACGCAGATAGTCCGGCGAGCCGTTAGCATGAAATGCGCCAGGGCCAGTCTTAACCGTACCACCTTTGGTCGCGATGATTAAACTCTCGGCATAGGGATGGAGGGCATCGGCGATGAGTTCTTCGGAATCGCCAGGTCCGTAGGCGTCGGCGGTATCGATAAAATTCACACCCAGTTCCACCGCTTCACGCAGCACGCGCACGCCATGTTCCCAATCGGGAAACGGTCCCCAGTTGCCGGGCTGGCCTGTCAGTCGCATCGCCCCATAGCCCAAGCGGTTGACCAGCAACTCGCCACCGATCTTGAGCAGTGGCACCGGCATTTGCGCATCGGTACTCTGTAAGTTGCACGAATCATTATCCGACATGGTCCCTCCTTATCGATAATGGAATTGGGCGGTCGCCTGACAGTTCTTGTTAGGCGTGATGCGCACCCAATGGGCACTGAAGGCATCGGCGAAGAGATGATTGAAGCTGCCGCCTGGTCCGACCGAAATAGTCTCCGAACGCATCCATTTACCGTTGCCAAGATAGTCGAATTCCAATGTGAATTCGACCTCCTCTTCTGCATCGTGCGTTAGATGGAGCATTTTCTTGTCGAAACCAGTCATCAAGAACGGATCGCTTGGTACGCCAGCTTCGACGGGGGTTTCCCACCAGGGTCCGCCCCAGCCGCTAGCTTTGCCAGTCATTTTCCACAAATCGTCGAGATTTCCAAACCAAAAGCCGGACTGTGGTTGTCCCACAGCGTTGTCGGTTTGATCGCCTGCCATCACGAACAGTCCCCGCCAAGAGCAATAGTCCGGCACAATCCTTAAATGATTGCCAATCGGCTTCACGCCCCATAAATGCCCGCCATAGGTAAGGGCCGGCAGTTCGTAGAACAACCCATGCGCATCGAGCAGATAACGCTCGGTCTGTGCTTCGCGAATACGCATCCATTCGGTATTCCAGGTGTGGTCGAAGGATTGGCTCCCTTTGGGTAGACGATAGCGCTTCCACTCGTTGTCATGCAATACTCGTAGGATTACCGATGCGCGATCCCAGCCCACAGCATAGAGTGTGTTGCCATAACGCCCGCCCGCTTTCGGATTCTGTTTGCCAGAGACTTCAACGAAGGGATTCGTTTCCAGCACTTTCCAAGGATCTTTGCCGTTCCATTCCGCCAGCCTGCCTGCCGCACGCGTACCCAGAAACTCCGCTTCTTCATACGTGTTATTGGCGACGACGACGCGTCCTTGTGCCGTATGCATCCCCTTGTAGTGCGGCTGCGCGCCACGTGGTACAGAGAGTTCTTTGTTCAAATCGAGCAGTTCTCGGCTTTCGAGCGTTTTTAGGTCGGCTTCGAAGAGCTTTCCTTCCATTGTGAGGAAATAGGCCATCCGTTCTGGATTTACGAGATGTCGGGCCGTCGCCGTGAGGCGATGCTTGCCGAGATCCTTGAACGTACGGACGTTACCTTGCGCGTCGATGGCGTGCGGGCCGATGATCGCTTGTTTTGTCTCCCAGTGGATCATTCGATTGGCGAACGTGCCGGTGATCGATTCCGGATGCTTGCGCATCGTCATGTCGTCGTTGATCTCGTAGAGCCCAATACCGGAGCCTTTAATGTGCGCGACGTAACCAATCGCCCACAGTTTATCTGCCCACGGAATGAGTGCGCCGATCCCCGTTTCGCTATCACTGCCATCGGCCGGCGCGAAAACGGTGAGCTTCGGAAAGACGCCATTGATTTGCAGCGGCGGCGGCGTCACCTGGGAATTCGGTGGCGCGGGGGCCTCCTGGGCCTGAAGCCCAGTAGTGAAGCAGATCGTGGCAAATAGACAGATGCGCGCGTAAATCACGATGAAAACTCCCTAGTGAGGTAACAATCCGCCGCATTCTACGACAAATAAATGCAGGCTTCCCAGCCAGGTGCGTCGGCTAGGTCTTGGGAATGCGGAACTATCCACGCATGTGCCAGCGCGATAAAATCCGGCAGTACCGTTCTCACCCTTTTCATCTTAACCACGGAGGCTGACTATGTCGAAACAATCGCTCATGCTGGCCTTGGCGATCGGACTCTTAGCGGTCGCGAGTGTGGTGTTATACAAGCAACTTTTCCCACCGCCAGATCCCTATGCCCAAGCACGGAACGGAATCACGTTCAAGGATGCGGCACCTTCCAATGCCCTGGACATCTTCACGCCGCAACAGCTGGAACTTGCATTCGTCAATGCGCAAGGCAACTCGGTAAGCTTGCGCGATATCTGTCGCGAGAAGCCAGTGGTGTTGGTCATGACGCGAGGCTTTCATCTGGTCCGCTGCCCTTATTGCACGGCGCAAACCTCGCGACTGATCAACAACTACGACAAGTTTAAAGAACGCGGCGCCGAAGTTCTGGTTGTCTATCCTGGCCCAACGGCTAACTTGCCGGAGTTTCTCGCGGCGGTCAAAGAACAAGCCAACGATCAGGTGGTGCCATTTCCGCTATTGTACGATCAAGACTTGAAAGCGGTCGATCAGCTCGGCATCCGCTATCAGTTGGCGAAGCCTTCGACGCTCATCTTCGATCGTGAGGGTAATTTGCGGTATGCTTATGTGGGTAAGGATCTTTCCGATCGTCCCTCCGTGAAGGCCATGCTCGATCAACTCGACCAGTTCACCAAGGAAGCGCAGCCTGCCAGCCCATGAGTGTTTCGCCAGAGCAACTACGCATTCACGAGTTCATCACCGTGGCGATCGAAAATTCGCTGTTATCGAGCGAATTAGCGTCGAAGCTTTCGCAGCTTGCGAGCGAAGACGATGCCGAAGTCGGCGAAGTAGCGCTCGAGCAAGGGATGCTCGATGCGGTGGAAGTCGATATTGTAGAAACATTGCGCAACTCCAGCACATCGATCCCCGGCTATGACATGCTAGGTGTGCTGGGGCGCGGTGGCATGGGAGTTGTGTATCGCGCACGTCAGCGCAATTTGTCGCGCGAAGTAGCGGTGAAAACGTTGCTGCTGTCGCAACTTTCGCATCGCGATTCATTGCTTCGTTTTGAGCAAGAAGCTCGCAATATTGGCCAACTGCAGCATCCCAACATTGTTGCCGCTTATGACTATGGCAAGCACAAAGGGCGACTCTATTTGGCGATGGAGTTGGTGCCGGGAGTTGACCTGGGTCACTATCTAATGCGCAACGGCGCCCTCAGCGAACGCTTAACCTGGCAGATCGCGCGGCAAATCGCGGCGGGACTCGCTCACGCGCAAAAGGCAGGCATCGTACACCGTGACATCAAACCAGCGAATATTCTCGTGGTCGAGGATTCGTCCGACGTGGCCATAACGGGTGGCGCGCCGCTGGTGAAGATCAGCGATTTTGGTCTCTCGCTGTTGACGACCGCCGACGAGGCTTCGCTGCGACTTACGCAAACGGGACGCGTGATGGGTACGCCGCACTTCATGGCGCCAGAGCAACTGCGCGGCGATCCGCTGGACGCGCGGGTCGATATTTACGCATTGGGTACGACCATTTATGTGATGCTGACAGGCAAGATTCCCTTCGCGGAGCTCAATGTCAGTCAGGTATTTGCCCGCTCCACCACGGACCCGCCACCCGATGTGCGCAAGATCATGCCGCATGTTTCCGCGCCCACAGCAGCGCTCGTGAGCGCCATGATGGCAGGCGATCGAACCGAGCGTGTCGCCGACTACCGCTCCTTAATCGATGGAATCGACGATTTGCTTGCGCATGTACTGCCGCGGACATCGCTCGTCTTGCAACCCACTGTGGAACTGCCGGCAAGGTCGCCTTCGGCCAAGGCGAAGGATGCGCGTCGTTCGCATCGGTTGTTCCTAGCGGTGATCGCCGCGCTATTCATCGTCGTGGGGAGCAGCGCGTACCTTGCTTGGGAACGTATGCAGCGAACGCCGATTCCGTATTTGGTTCCCGGCAAGCTGCACGTGCCGCTCTTTGATGGCAAGTCCGCGCTCGGGTGGCAGAGTACCGTCAATGCGGAGTTTAGCCCCGTGAAGAACGAGGAAGGAGCGGACGTACTGGCGCTTTACGGCGATATTGGGCGAGAATTACGTTTGCCGGAGCAGGTGAAAAGCTATCGGCTGTCCGCCGCCGTGAGCTTACGCGAGGCGGAGTCGGTCGAGATGCAATTCGCAGTTACCGGCAATACGGCCCTCTCGGACTGTCTGTCGCTGCGTATTGAAGGGGAGCGTGTCTATCTGGCCCGTCGGCGTGGGAACACATTAACTGTGATTAGTGAACTTCCCGCCGCTAGTTTCCAGGTCGTGCGAAGTGGTTCCACTTACCAAACGATGCGCGTCGAACGCCAAGGCGAATACTGGTTCGCGTATTTTGACGGGCAACTGGTCGGCTACACGCGCGTGAGTGACAATGAGCGGGCACTGTGCCGGCTCATTGTGAAAGATGATGCCAAGTCGCCCGCCTACTTTTCTGATATTCAGGTAGAAGAGTTGGTGGTACCGACGACATCTTAAAACGCGACCGCAGTAGCGCGAAATGCCAAGAATGAACGAGGGCCAGACTGGAGCATTCTTTTTCCAGTCTGGCCTTGCTCGCGTCATTGGCTTTACTTCTTCAAATACGACAACGTTAGCAATGCATAACCGGTGGCAAGGTTTGCGTCCCCTTCCATCCAGCGGGCGTTGCTGTTGGTCCAAGAGCCATCCTCGTTCTGGCGCGACTTCAATTCCGCGATCAACTCCTGTCGCCAGTTATGTGCGACGCCCTTGTCGTCCTTGAACGAGTCCTCCCCCATGGCCGATAGCGCTTTGGCAATTGTGTTGTAGTAGTAGTACAAACCGGCGTCCTGCATGCCTGGGTTCTGCTTGAGGTCGTAGTTCTTCTGCAGCCACTTGAGAGCAGCGACCACGCGCGGATCGTCCTTCTTCACACCAGCGTAGATCATGCTCTTTAGCCCGGCGTAGGTCATCGAGCCATAGCTGCGCAGGCCGCCCGTTTCTGTCTCGCCAGCCTGGCTTTGACCCCCGCCAGCAGGCGTGTAGTAGAAACCGCCGTCGGGGTTCTTGGCTGCAAAGGGAGTGGTGTTGTGTTCTGTTTCCAGGTTCTGGCAACGTGAGACAAACAACAGCGCACGTTGAATGGCTTCACTATCTTCTTTGTTGCCGGTCGCTTTCAGGGCGTCGACCAGGAAATTGGTATTGGAAAGATCTGGCCGCTTGCTGCCGCCATAACCTGCTCCACCATAGAAGAGATCATCCTTGCCTTTGTCTTCGGTCTCGTCCCATTGCAGTCCCTTCAGGAAGGCATCGGCCTTCTTGAGAGTGGCGTCATAGCGGCCATCTTTGTTGGCTTCGACAAACGCCATCACCGCCAGGCATGTTTCGTAGTTCTTCCATTTGCTGTCTGGGGTGCAAATGCCGCCATCGGGCTGAATGAAGCCTTCGATATATTTCAAGCTTTTGGCGACTGTGGGATCATCGGGTGTGCGTCCGTGTCGCAGAATCGCCGTTGTCACGAGCGACGTGATCGCCGGACTGGCCTGGGGGCTAAATGCACCATTATCGGTCTGTCCTTTGGTGCGAAGGTAGTCGATCGCCTTGGCCACCATTTCATCTGTTTCTTTTTGCGAAACGTTGGGTTCCGCAGCTGGCAGGGAAACCGTCCCGGCGAACATCGCATAGACTAGGAACAAGTAGAACTGCCGACTTTTCCAAGCGCGCAGCATAATCAAACTCCTCGATACAAACAAAAACTCGGACCGGCGCGGACGGATGAAATCCACCAACTTCGTCGAAGTCGGCCAGATTCCGCGCATTTGCCCATGGCACTTCGCTAGGGCTGGCGGTCAATAAGCATGCCAAACGGAAATTGAAGCCCGCTGGCAGAATTTAATTATAGACAGTGCGCGTGTGGACGACACGGTAGGAGGCCACTATTCTAGTATGGCGATGATATCCCGCTCGCTCAGAATGAGTAATTCATCACCGTCGACGTCGACTTCGTGACCAGCCCAAGTGGTGAACAGAACGCGGTCCCCTTCACGCACGGAGGGCGAAATGCGAACGCCTGTGGCTGAGAGACCGCCATCGCCGACGGAAAGAATGCGACCTTGTTGGGGTTTTTCGCGCGCGGAGTCAGGCAGAAAGATTCCGCCAGCCGTTTTCTCCTCCGCCGAAAGTCGCTTGACAATGACCTTGTCGCCGAGCGGTTCCAATCTCATGCTGCTTAGAACTCCAAGTGGGAGGATTCGCATGTTCCCGGTGCAGCTAGCTTTGCTATCACACGCCCGAACTCACGATTTGACAAGCACTTCCAATCATTGATTGTGGCAAGCCACAAGGCTAACCGCAAGGGTTGATTGGGAGCCATTGTCCGGCAAAAGTCGGAGGTGCCGGATAATTGGACGTAACAGACGGGCAAATTTTTCCAAGAAAAGACTTGTATCGATCGTGACGCGCGTTAAATTGCGACAAGAGAGCAGTTCCAAGTCCAGTCCGGAATTTGAGGGGCGGTTAAATGCATCAAGGAGGGTGCCGGTTGATTATCCGATAGGTCGCTTCGCAATGCCGTGTCCTCGGGACATGTGCGCGTGACCATGATCGGCCCCCCATGCTGAATTCGCCGTTTCTATTAGCTAGCGGTTGAATTCGGTAACGCTCGCGGTTACGCAACTTGGTTGTCGAAATCGGGCCGATTGTTGCCTTGCCTTGTGTAGATCACATTTAAGGGGGGCTGGTAACACCCAGCGTGTACGTCGCTTGATTACCATCGGTAGTCACAATGTCTTGAGCATCGCATTGCCCATTCTCAGGTCGCCCTCCTCCATCCCGCCGGAGGGCGACCGTTCTTTGCTAGCGAAGTCAACTCTTCGATAAGTCGTCTCGTTTGCATTCAACCAAGCCGCGCGACCCTGCCGAACATACCGTACAGGCAATCTGTAACGGTCGTAGGGAGGCTAGCAACACTAGCGAAGGTGCGCTCATGGAAACGACAACCAACCGCTCGAGCAAGGACACTTCGTTCGAATCCGGTGAAGTGAAATCATCGCCAGTGACGAGCCGCATCGATCCGCCCCATCCACGTCCGGACAGCGCGCCTGTGGAAATGCCGGCGGCGATCGAGTTGGAAGCCATACCAATCAAATCGCCACAACCCTCAGGCGACTTTACCGAGCAGCTTCACACGCAAGCCTTGCAACTCGCCGATCACTTGCGCGTTAAGCAGCGAGAGCTTGATCGTCGGGAAGCGTTGCTCAATTCGCGGGAAGCGAAGCTCGATAATGAAATGCGCATGGGACGGCTTTGGCTGCGCGAGCGGGATCAAGTTGTCGCGGAGCGCGAGCAACAGTTTCAAGAGCGTCAACAAACGCTGGATGTCAAGAGCGCGGAGATTGCGGTCGTTGAAGCGTCGGTCGAACGCGACATGCAAACGCAACAAGCAGAACTCGGCTTGCGCGAACAAGCATTGACGGTGCGTGAAGAGCAATTTGTCAAATCGAAGCAAAGCCTGGAGCGAGAAAAAACAGCTCTGCATACAGCAGAAAGTCGCCTGGAACAACAGCGTGCTCGCCTGGCGGCCGAACAGCAAGTTGCCGAACAAAAGAACGTCTTGCGTCAAGTGGAAACGCAAGCGATTCTCGACAAACAATTGCGCAATCTACAACAATTGGAACAATCGCTCGCGAAACGCGAGGCCCAGTTACAAGCGGATCGGGAGAATCTCGCTGGGCAACGTGATCGGGAGATCTGGGAACAGCGTCTGCTAACGCGTCAAGCGGCGCTCGACGAGGCGGAAGCGCTCTTGGCAAAACATGCTGGGGAGATCGACGCCGCGCGGTCGCAGACCACGACCGAGCGCGAGCAACTGTATGCTGAAATGCGCGAACAACGTCGTGAGTTAGCACTCTGGCAACAGCAAGAGCGCGCCAGCCTGGCGACCAGGAAAGCGCAACTCGATGTCGCCAACGAAGTTCTCGATAAGCATCGCATTGCGGTTGAACAGCTGCGTGCTGAAGCCGCGCGGATGCAACGGGAGGCGATTGAGATGCGTTTGATTTCGGAGCAACTGTGGCTGGAATTGTCGCAACATGCCCCGCCCCTGGAGCTGACGCAATCGGTGGCATCGTTGCGCAAGCGTTTGGCCGAGAATTATCGGGGAACGAAAGAACATGTTGCCCAGCAAAAGGCCGAGATTGTTCGCTTGGCGGAGCGGCTGGAAGAACAGCAGCGACAAATCCTCGCCAGTCGTAAGCAGTCGCAGAGCTGGCTGGCGGTGCAACAACAAGAGTTGGAAACTCAGGCGGCGCGGCTGGTGCAACGGGAACTCGAACTCGATCAGCAACAGCAGGAACTGGCTGCCCAGCACAATCAATGGGCCAACGAGCGACGCGATCTGCAACAAGAACTTCGCCGCCGTCTGGCGAAGATCCGCCAATTGGAAGCCAGTACACCAGCTCGCGTTGCCGCATAGGCGCAAAAAAACAGGCTGGCTGCAAAAACTCGCGACCAGCCTGTTGGCTTAATAATTTACACTCGCTGTGTTATTTCTGGCTGAGCGAATCCGACTTGCTTCCCTTGGCCGAATCCGACTTGATAGCGGCTGCGCGTTCTTCAGCGACGCGGCCAATTTTCATGCCAAGTTGAATTTGAGCCAGCGTGAAGAATGGTTCGGTGCTGCCGTTGAGGTGCTTGACGCCGACTTTCGCAGCTAGTTCTTGCCACGAAATTTCGTTCGCCAAATTCCACACCGCAGCTTGTGCCGCGACTTGATCAACTTCTCCACGTCCAAGCATCTTGCAGACTTCGATCACTTCGGCTTTGTCGGTGAACGTGTCGATCGGCACGATCTGGTACTTGACGTTGAGGTTGGGATCTTTCTTGCCGTGTTCGAGGCACATCACAGCGACTTTCACCTTGCGAGCTTTTTCGGGCTCGACATTGAAGAAGCCACCAGCACCACCGCCACCGCCCAATCCGCCACCGCCCAAACCGCCACCGCCGAGTCCACCTCCACCAAAGCCACCACCGACGCCTTGATTGCCACCGCCGCCTAAGCCACCACCGAGACCGCCACCACCCAATCCACCACCTCCTAGACCGCCACCGCCGAACTGCGCCAAGACTGGCACGCCCGCGAAGGCTTCCGGCATTTTCACCGAGAGGGGCTTCTTGGTCTTGTTGGTGACGACAACATTGGCTTGCTTGGCGTCTTTGGGAATGAGCATCACTTCAATGTCGCCCGATTCGATCGCGGCGAACATTTCGACTGTCTCGCGCTCTTGCTTGGCAGCGTCCGCAGCCATGTTAGTCGAAACCAACAAGCCGCTGAGAACTGCTACCGAAAGGGCACAACGCGTTAACCAATTCACGAACATGGATGAGATTCCTTCTGCCTCTATGGCGACGTTCACGTCGGCCGGCACATCACAGCCCCTGATGTGAACCGGCGTTGCGAGGTACTCAACGACCGGCAACCGGCTGGCAGGCCCAAGTGAAATCAAGGTGCAAGACATCAACAGCGCGATCTCAGGCCAAACCACTCTCCCATCAGGATAATCGGCCCGCCGGGGAATTCCAAGCGAAATTGTTTTGGAATTCGGAGGGTGGGAACGAGAACAGACCCGTTTGATTGCTGTTCCATGCCTCTCCCCCAGACGGATGGTTTCTGGTCGCCGGGCGGGTAAAGATGCAGATTTGCCCTGCAAGACGCTCCAATTACCATATTAGGTAGGGAGGGTATCTTTATGTTTGCTCAAGCGACCTGCCCGCACTGTGAGTTGTCCATTCGCGTGCCCATCGACTATGCGGATCGAAGCGTGAAATGTCCGCAATGCGAGCAGCGGTTCACCGTGGGAACGGGTTCCGTTTCGGCACCAGACGTTGGCGGACCGTCCGACGCTCCAGGTAAACGAGGTGCCAATCGTCCGACTTCCGTTGTCAGTTTTGAAGCGCTGGTAATGGAAGTGCTATCAACGGACGAAGACTAGCTGCCAGCAATGCTGTCGTTGCCCAAAATTGGGGATGTTGGCCGGGTGGGATCACGATAGACTCCGCCCCTCTGAAAAGCTTTCGTTCCCCATACCCACCGCCAGTCATGACGCGCGTCCGTATTGATCGTCCGCTCGACCCGCTCGCGATCCCTGAATTCGCCGAAGCGCTGTTCGAGCATTCTCGCGATGGCCTCTTGCTGGTCAATGCGCATGATGGTCGCATCCTGCAGGCGAATCGAGTTGCCGCCCAATTATTTGGGTTGACGCGTGAGGCGCTCGCTGGTGGCAAATTGGGCGAGTTCCTTATTTTCCAGTCGCACGACTCGCCGGAAGCAACTTGGGATTTGATGATGAGTCACCCGGAGGGCATCCAGCCGATGCAGATAAGAGGCGAGGATCAAGCATTGCCTCGCATCATCGAAATCTCGCAAGCGGTCGCCATTGATGCTGCTGGCTTTCGCGCGTTGCTGGTGACTTTACGCGAGCAAGCCGTCGCGATCGCCTCGGTCAACGAACATCTAGCGAACGAGCGACGTTTCCGCAAACTAATCGACAATTCGGCGGATGTCATTACGATTTTGAACGAAAACGGGGTGATTATCTATGAATCACCCAATGGCAAAGGTGTCGTCCATTGGCACGATCATCGCACGTTGGGCGACTCGCCGCTGAGGAATGTACATCCCGACGACCTGCCGCGCGTCACCACATTATTGAAACACTTGCAGGCGAACCCAGATGTGATGGTCAGCAATGTGCAGTGCCGCGTACGAGGCAATGATAGTCACTACTATTGGATTGAAGCGCACGGGCGCAGCCTGCTGAACGATCCCGATATTCGAGGCATCGTGATTAATTGGCGCGACATCACACCACGCAAAATCGCCAAAGAACAGTTAATGCGCAGTGAGGCCCGTTTGGCCGACGCGCAGCGCATCGGTCGTATCGGCAACTGGGAGTGGTATGTCGCCACGGGTGACGTGTGGTGGTCGAACGAGCTTTTCGAGTTAACGGGAGTCGATCCGCATACGGATTGCGATCTCTACACGGGTTTCATGGAACTCGTCCATCCCGAAGATCGTGCGTTGGTGGAGCGAGCGGTCCAAGCCGTTGTCAATTACGATATGCCGTTCTCACTGGACCATCGGTTGCTTCGCCCTGACGGCCAAATGATTTGGTTGCACGGACAAGCGATTTTGGAGCGAGACGAGCAGGGCGATCCGGTTTGTTTACGTGGGATTTCGCATGACATCACAGATCGTAAATTAGCTGAAGAGCAACTCCGGCGCAGCGAGACTCGTCTGGCCGACGCTCAGCGCATTGCGCGGATCGGACATTGGGAATGGGACGCTGTACGAAGGAAAATGTGGTGGTCTAATGAGCTTCGTACATTGTTAGGATTTAACAGTAGTGACGTCGACCCCTCCTCGGAACTTGCGATAGAAATTACTCACGTCGACGATGTCGCTGCCGTGCGCCAAGCCTATCTGCATTCCTTTCAGAGCTATCAAGACTTGCAGTGTGAGTATCGAGTGACACGTGTCGATGGTGGCATCATCTGGATCCAAACCCAGGGGATATGGGAACTCGACATCAATGGTGAGCCAAGTCTATTACGCGGCATATCGCAAGACATCACGGCGCGCAAACTCGCCGAAATCGAACGACTTCAAATGCTTGCCAAGTTGCAAGACATGCAGCGATTGGAAAGCCTAGGAGTGTTGGCGGGCGGAATCGCGCACGACTTCAATAACCTAATGACACCGGTACTAGGATTCGCGAGTTTGGTTCGCGCGGAGCTACGCGAGAATTCGCTCGCGTGCGATCACCTGCGACATATCGAGACGGCGGCGCAGCGTGCCGCAGAACTTTGCCAGCAAATGCTCGCGTATTCTGGTCAAGGCAAGACGCAGGTCGGCTTACTGAATCTGCGCGATATCGTTCAGGAAATGGTCTCGCTCGCGCGCGTCAGCATTCCCAAAGGGATCGTGCTGGATATCGCCCTACCTGACGTCGTGCCGAATATTTTGGCCGATGCCAATCAAATCCGGCAAGTCATGCTCAATCTCTTGCTGAATGCGGCTGAAGCGCATACGTATAGCGAAGGGACAATTGCTGTGCGACTTCATGATCAAACGCTGGAGCCCAGAGCGATTCCCGATCTGCAAATTGGTCGTGAGGAACCCGTTGGCCGATACCTCGGTTTAGAAGTTCAAGACACTGGCAGCGGCATGACCAAGGAGACCATCGCCCGCATCTTTGAGCCGTTCTTTACTACCAAGTTCACAGGTCGAGGTTTGGGGCTTTCCGCGTTGCTGGGAATCGTGCGCGGACATCACGGACTGCTTGAGTTGCAAAGCGAAGTCGGACGCGGTTCGCGGTTTTGCGTGTGGCTGCCAGTACCCTTAACTCAAGCAGATGACGCAAAGGGCGCCGCAACGCTATGCAAGCCATGGCGCAGCAGTGGGACCGTCCTGGTCGTGGATGACGAACCAGTCGTGCGACTGGTGGCGAGCAAAATGCTGGAACAACTTGGCTTCGCCACGGTAGAAGCTGACAATGGACTTTCGGCCATCGAACTGCTGGCCGAAAATGCGCAACAATACGTGGCAGTGCTGCTCGATCACAACATGCCACAGTTTAATGGTCGACAGACCCTGCAACGTTTGCGCCAGCGCGGCGTAAAGGCCCCCGTCGTGCTAATGACGGGCTATCACCAATCAGTGGGCGACCAGCCGGATATCGCCAATGATCTAGCAGGCATACTTACCAAGCCCTTCACGCAACAGGCTTTGGCAAATCTGTTGCGGAGCGTGGTTGGCTAACTAGGAGCGTGGTTGTCTAACTAGCGGATACCACTCGCGAGCGATTAGCTAGCCTTACGTTGCGGCGCACTGTAGAGATATGGATTGAGCGCCGGATCGTTGTACATCTTCAAAGCCCGATAGGTGCGATGACGCTTGCGACCTGCATAGATATCGTCGAGCAGTTCGCGCAGCGATTGCGATAAATCATCGTGTTGCAATCGTGCCACCGCCAACTTCTGCCGAACCCCTTGGAGATGTTCTGGCGTGGCGTCGCGGCGCTCGGTTTGTTCCTCCAGGTGATAGATTCGCAAACTCAGAATCGAGAGCCGATCAATTACGCTGCCAGGAGTCTCCGTGTTCAAACGCGCACCGACCGCAGGGCCAATATCACGGTTGGCCAGGTCTTCGGTGATCCAATCATCGAGCTTTTCGATGCCATCGTTGCGTTGTTGGTTGTAGCGATCGATGGCGCGTTTCACTTGCGCTATCTTGGCGTCGCCAACGTTAAGACTCCGGGCGATATCTTCTTCATGCCACAACAAGAAATTGAAGCCGTGCTGCCGACAAACTAGCCATTCGAAACCTTCGCACGGATTATCGACCGGCTGCCCATGCCAACGAGCGACCAATTTCTGTTGCAGATGGGTAAGCGAAACGATATCGAGCATGAGAGCCTCCGTGCAGCGAATCTGGTGGTGAGCAAGCGTCGTGTTGCCGGAGCGAATTGTAGAAGATGCTCATCAATTCAAACAAGGTGAATTGATGCAGGGTTGCGACTTCAGATTGCCGTCTGCTCGTTTCGTTCGTGGCCCGATGGTGGGTTTTCATTGCTAGCAATGCGCAATTGTCCTTAAAGTGGGCGCAATCGTCAAAGTTTACCTAAACCGCACGGTCGCCTTTGCCGAAAACACCTATACCGAAGATTGACTTCCGGGGCTTAGCAGATTTCGCTCAGGTATGCGGGGGGGCCCGAACGCCGTTGCGGAAACTCATTATTATGCGATTCAACTTGAGTCGTTGGCTGATCGCCACTTACATTTGTGGTGTGCTAGCATCCTTCGTGATGCCCACCACGGCTGCCGAAATGCGGACCGCTGGCGGCAAACGCACGCCTGTTTCACGGGTCGCTTATCAAGAAGTGGTCGAGGATGCCCCTTCAGTCATCGTGCAGAAGCCGGGTGCCAAAGCTGGCCCCTCAGGCCCCATTGCGATGCCTGAGCATGCCTCCGCGCCGGTGAATCCTCCGCATCCTGCAATGCGAGCGCCGCTCTATCGCGACGACTTGCCTTGGGATACGGAGTCTGGTTCCTGCGCATCGGGGAACTGTGGCGAGGTTGGCGACTGCTGGGTTTCCACTTGGGCGAAGGTCGACTATCTCCTCTGGTGGCGGAGTGGGCAGGATCTCCCGCCGCTGGTGACGACAGCTACCGCCGGCACACCGCAGGCGATTGCTGGCGAGATCGGCCAACCTTCGACGTCGGTCTTGTATGGCAACGGCTTGGAAGAGTACTCCATCCGCCCCGGCGCGAGGATTGAACTGGGGACCTGGTTTGATCGTTCGGAATGCCTTGGCATCGGCGGACGCTTCTTCTGGTTGGCCGATACCGATCGTACGTACGATGCTTCTTCCACCGACGCATCAATCCTGGCGATTCCATTCACGGAAGGCTCGAACAATACGCAGGACGCCCGCTTGGTCTCGTTTCCTGGCACATTCAATGGCAGTCTCAGCGTCGTTAGCCACTCCGAAGTGTTCGGCGCGGACGCTTACTTTCGCACGCCCTGGTGTTGTGCGACTTGGGGCAAACTCGACTTGATCGGCGGCTATCAATACGCCCGGCTGAATGAAGGGCTGACAATGAGCAGCACCGTCTCCGACACGTTGGGGGCGAGCAACACCGTCATCGATTCGTTTAGCACACGCAACGAGTTTCATGGGGCTCAAATCGGGGTGCTGGCAAACATCGATCGTGGTTGTTATTACATCGATTTGCTCGGCAAAGTCGGCCTAGGCAACATGCAACAAGACGCCATCATCAACGGTCAAAGCATCTCGACGGTCGGCGGCAATCAAACGGTGGTCAATAACAGCGGGTTGTTCGCACAGCCGACCAATGTTGGTGAACGTACTCGCAGCCAATTCGCCGCGATCCCCGAATTCGGCTTGAATCTCGGCTGGCGGATTACTCCCTGCGTCGATTTGAATGCCGGTTATACGGTGATCTACTACAGCGGAGTGGCTCGTCCCGAGGATCTGATCGATACAACTGTGAACACAACGCAAGCTGGCGGTGGCACTTTGTCGGGAGCCTCTCGACCCGCGTTCCGCTGGGTCGATAACGACTTCGTGGTGCACGGCTTTAACTTCGGTGTCACCTATCGTTGGTAGCGTCAGTCGTTACTTCTTCAAGTGTTTCGCGAAGAAGTCGCTGATCGCTAGGGAACTTTCGGCGGAGGTGAACTCTCCGCCGCCATGGCCGGCACCCGGAAGCACCTTTAACGTCACTTCCACGCCTGCCGCTTTGAGCGACTCGGTTAGCAGTTCGCTTTGATTCACGGGCACCAACGTATCTTTGTCGCCATGCATGATCAAAAAGGGTGGATCATCCTGGCTGACGTAGTTGATCGGATCGGCCGACTTGGCAAGTTCGAGTCGATCTTGGGAACTGCCTCCCAAGAGTTTGGAAATCGGCGAGTTGCCGCGATCACGACCACCACCAAGTTTCACTAGATCCGTCGGGCCAAACCAATCGACCACGCATTGAACGCGGGCGGAAACATCACTCGCCCCTTCTTTGCCGGTGAACTCTTTAGCATCGCTCGCCGTTCCCAATAGTGCCACCAAATGTCCTCCGGCTGACGCTCCCCATACGCCAAAGCGTTCGGGATCAAGATTGTATTCTTTCGCATGCGAACGAAGCCAACGCACGGCTGTTTGACAATCCTGGATTTGGGCAGGATAGATGGCCTGTTGGCTATAGCGATAATTAATGGAAGCCACTGCATAACCTTGCTTGACATAACCTAGCGCTGGACCACCCCGCTTGTCGCCACCTTGCCAAGCACCACCATGAATCCAAATGATGGTCGGCAGTGGCGTTTTCACATCTTCCGGCAAATAGAGATCGAGCTTTTGTCGTTCGTGGCCGTTCTCCACATAGGCCTTATCGGCATGCAACTTCACTCCCTGCGGCAAGCGGGGAATTGAGCGTTGGGCAAAAGAAAGCGAGGCGCTCGCAAGGAGCATCAAGAGGGCGCACGAAAGAACCTTGAGCATGTTGTTGTCCAGCCAGAATTCAGGAAAGAGAAAGTCGGCAGGCAGGTTGCCTATCCCCTTAGCCAAACACTTCGTTTACCACTTCGCCGCCATCGACAAGCTTAATGGGGCGACCGATGGAACTCATGTTGGCATGGTCAGGGTTGATCTTGAGACCGGTGCAAACGGTGCGCAACAAGTCGCTCACACCAACGGGGCGATCATTAACCGAGGTACCGCCGGCATCTGTCTTACCGATCACCTGGCCCCCTTTCACACCACCGCCAGCCAGCGCGACGTTAAACGCTCGCGGATAATGATCGCGGCCGCCACGCGGATTGATGCGGGGCGTGCGACCGAACTCGCCCATCCAAACCACCAGTGTTTTCTCCAGCATTCCGCGTTGTTTGAGGTCGTTCAGTAAGGCGGCATACGGCTGATCGAGTTGGCCGCAGAGCGTCTTCACACGGGCGAAGTTATCATCATGCGTGTCCCAGTTACCTAGGCCGACTTCGACAAACGTGACGCCTGACTCCACCAACCGTCGCGCTAGCAAGCAGCCCTGGCCGAAGTTGGACGAGCCATACGCCTCACGTGTTGCGCGCGATTCCTTGTTGATATCGAAGGTGGTCATCTGCGGGCTAAGGATCATCTTGGACGCCTTTTCATACAGCTTCCGATGATCGGCGACTTCTTGCTTGCCGCCGTTCTCCGCATAGTGCCCTTCCAATTGGTCGAGCAGTCCGAGGCGGCGTTGATAGCGCGTACTGCTGCTGGCGGGGCGAGTATTCTCCGGCAAAGTACTGGCATTGCCCACCACGAACGGATCGTATTCCACACCGAGCAGTCCGCCCCCTGAGCCATCTCGCGATTGGCCAATGCGAACGAAGTTCGGCAGTTCGGCAGTTTGATCGCCCAATTGCTGCGCGACCATTGCGCCCAGGGAGGGATACTTTACGCTGGCGGTCGGCAAATAGCCTGTGTGCATCAGATAGGTCGCGCGGGGATGGCTCCCTTCCTTGCTCGTCATCGAGCGAATGAGGCAGATGTCATTCATCGACTGGGCGACATGAGGCAAGTTCTCGGCGATTTCAATGCCAGCGACGCTCGTCTTGATCGCTTTAGTCTCGCCGCCATTGGCATGGCCTTCCTTGGGCGAGAACGTTTCAAACTGGCTGGGACCGCCTTGCATCCAGAGCAAAATGCATGACATGCCGCGACTGCGCAAATCGGCGGCATTGGCGCTGAGCATGTCCGTCCAGTGGAGCGTTCCCGCTGCCAGGCCTGCTAGTGATACGCTGCGGAGAAAATCGCGCCGCCGCACTTGCCCGCGACCGAGTTGAATATCGACCTCATGAATGCATTGTGTCGTCATCTTACCGCTCCCCCAAAATCCGGCGATTTGTCATGGATATCGAGCTACTTGCGATGCAAAAATTCCGTTGAATTCACGAGCGACCATTGCAAGTCCTCAAACGCTTCCGCGCGGCTGTTCACTTGCTTGATATAGTTCAGACAGGTTTGCACCTCCGAGGGCGATGGCTCGCGCGAGAGGCTCTTGAGATAGAGTTCGGCGATCAAGGCGCGATCGTCTTTGATCTCGCTCAGCAGGCGGGCCAAGGTGGTACGTCCCCGCGCGTTGATCGCCCCGTTTACTACCGGCGAGTTCATCATGGCCAACGCTTGGGGAATGGAACCGGAGATCTCATCACGGCGCAGGCTGGGATCGTAGCCAAACGTGTTGCTAAAGCCAGTCCGCGGCCCCCGATAGATGCCGTAGATTCCGCGACCACCTCCGGTGTTTCCGTCTGGCAGACCCAGCGCGGCAACGAGGTTGCTATATAACTGATCGGCACGCAGACGTTGCGGCACATTGGCGGCAAAGGGTGATTCATCGGGATTGCGCCGAGGTTGACTCGGGCGTTGATAGGCGTCCGTCGCCACAATCGTCGCGACAAGCCATTTCAGATCATGTCCACTGGCGACAAATTGCTCAGATAGCAAATGGATGGTGGCGGGAGCGTGGCATTCGCGTTCCGGGCCGATATCATCGACCGGTTCATAGAAGCCTTCGCCTACAAGTTCCGACCATAAGCGATTCACAACCGCTTTGGCAAACCATTCGTTCTCATGGCTCGTGAGCCATTTGGCGAGCGTCGCGCGGCGATCTTCATCCTTAGCCCCGAGGGCAAGCGACTGACCGGTAACGAAAAACTTTGGCTTCATCAACGTCCCGCGCGCGGTAGGATCGTCGAGATCCGACATGTAGTGCTCTGGTGTGCCGCGAAAGCGATTGTCGTTCATCGATCGCGCGAATCGTGCATACATATCCTCTCCCACCACGTCGAACGTCCGTTTCTCCTGGTCCCGATTGGGTCGCACGGCGACACGTGGAAAAAACGCGGCCAACTCATGGAACTGCTCCCGCTTCCATTGATCCGTGGGGTGATCGTGGCATTGCGCACATTGAATCTGAATGCCCATGAAAATGCGGGCGACTTCCGCCACGGTTTCTTCCGGTCGCCCTTGCTGCGCCATAATGAGCGCGGTCCGGCCGTCTTCCGAAACATCGCCTTCCGCGGTGATGAAAGCCGTGGCAATCTGGTCCCAGGCAGTGTTCTTATTGAGTTCCGTTTGCAGATATTCCATCAATGCAGGCGTGGACAAGAGCGCCCGATCTTCTGACCGGCGATACATGATCACGTCCCGCCAATAGCGCGCCCAATTCACTCCATACTCATCTTGGGCGAGCAAACGCTCAATCGTTTGTGCGCGCTTGTCGCTGCTGGGATCAAGACCAAAGGCGGTGAGTTCTTCAATCGAGGGATTGCGACCGATGATGTCGAGCGACACGCGCCGGAGAAACGTCTCGTCATCGCAACGCTTCGCCAGTACTTCCCCCGAGAGTTTCGTCTCCTCATTGAGTTGGCCATCGACAGCTTTGGCCGCCGCCGCTGGCGACAGGCGTTCCACAGCGCACAGATCTCCACACGACCAAACTCCAGCGATAACCGCTACGATCGATCTGATCCATAACTGTTTCATAATAAGAACCCTTGGTCGCAAAGAATTGAGCCTGCATCGGCCCCACTATCCTAACCGTACAGATGCATAAACCCACACGGTTATTGCGGGTTTCGCGGGTGGCATGCCCCTAACTATGACAATTCAAGTTCCAACACCCTCGGTTAGGGAGCGCAACTCAAGTCTGCAATGGAGTTTCCGCGCCGGTAACGTAGAGTTGCGAGAGTACGTGTGACAACGACATTTCGTCGCGTGGTCGTACGGCTTATTATCGGTAATTGCTAACGATTTATGACCGACATCATTGAAATCAATCGCATCGAAGCTTTGGGTGAGCATCGGAAAGCCTGGCAGGCGCTATGGAACGAAACACGTTGCGCGACGTTCTTTCAAACCCTCGAATGGCTGGAAGTCTATTGGAAGCATTTCGGCGCAGATAAGAAACTCCGTGCGCTGTTGGCGTTCGATCGCTCCCAACTGATCGGCATCATGCCGCTGGTGGTCACGCGCGAACAGACGAGACTGGGGCGGTTGGCAGTGTTGACCTATCCGTTGCATGATTGGGGATCCTTTTATGGTCCAATCGGTCGCGACACGACCGCGACGCTCACCAGCGCGCTGGCTCACATCGCCCGTACGCGGCGCGACTGGGAACTGCTCGATATCCGCTTCGTACAGCGCGACGGGCTCGATGAACAACGCACACCGGGCGCGCTGGCGGCGGCTGGTTTCCAGGCCCGCGAATCGGTGTGGAATGAAACGGCCCTCTTGGACATGACGATGGGCTGGGAGGCTTACTGGGCTTCCCGCGAAAGTAAAGTCCGCAACAATCTCAAGCGACATCAAAAACGGTTGCTCGAACTCGGTCAGTTTGAACATGTGCGGTTCCGTCCGCCCGGAGAAGCCCAGGGCGATGGCGATCCTCGTTTCGACCTCTACGATGTGTGCGTTGATTTGGCGCTCCGCAGTTGGCAAGGACAATCGACCACGGGTACAACGTTGTCGCATCCAGTGGTCCGCGAGTACCTCCGCGAAACTCACGCCGCCGCCGCGCGACTAGGTTGCGTGGATGTTAACCTGCTCAGCATCGACGGCACGCCGATTGGCTTTGGTTACAACTACATCGCCCATGGCGCGCTGCAAGGCTTGCGCGTCGGTTACGATCCGCATTACGCCAAAGCAGGTGTGGGGAACATGCTCTACCTCTACACCCTTCAAGACAGCTTCGCCCGTGGCGATAAGCTCTTCGATCTGGGTGTGGGAACGCTTGATATCAAGCGCTTTTGGTGGACTAGCACGGCCAAGAGTTATCGCTACACCTATTATCCGTTGTTGGCACCGCGCGCTCAATTCTTGCGATTCAAACACTGGCTTTTCCCGAAGGAAAACATGGATCAGCCTGGGAAAGAGTTGTTCGTGGCAGGCTAGCCATGGTACCCATTAGCCTCCGCTGTGATGCGACCACGGCGTAGCGATCCCTTTCCAATATCCAGCAGCATCGCGCAGAGCGCGATGAGTCCTTTGTGAGAGGGCTTAGTAGGAAGCCAACAATGCACAGCTAGGATCCGTGTCGTGGTTCAACGCCGAGCAAGTGGCGGACGAAGAAGTCTTGGCGGCGCCGCTGACCATAGGGTGTTTCACAGGCACCATGTCCGGCACCCGGGATGATGAGTAAGTCGAAGTCTTTGTTCGCCTTCACTAATGCGCTGGCGACTTGCATCGTGGAAGCCGGATCGACGTTGCGATCGAGTTCTCCCACTACCAACATCAACTTGCCTTGCAGGCGATGCGCACGCGTGACGTTCGATTGCTCGGCATAGTGCGGTCCGACCGGCCAGCCCATCCACAATTCATTCCACCAGATCTTGTCCATGCGATTGTCGTGACAACCGCAATCGGCGACCGCCACCTTATAGAACTCACCATGCGTCAGCACCGCGCCGGCCGCGTTCTGCCCGCCAGCCGATCCACCATAGATGCCCACCCGCGTTAGATCGAGTTGGGGATACTTCGCAGCGACGGCCCTCATCCAAGCGATACGATCGGGAAAGCCCGCGTCGCCGAGGTTCTTCCAGCAAACATCGTGAAACTTCTTTGATCGATTCGATGTCCCCAAGCCATCGATCTTGACCACGATGAAGCCCAGTTCCGCCATGCTCTGTTGGCGCATGTACGGCGAGAAACTTTTAGGCACAAACGAACTTTGGGGACCAGCGTAAATATCTTCGATGACGGGATATTTCTGGCTGGCATCAAAGTTCGTCGGTCGGAGGATGATGCCATAGATATCTGTCTCACCATCACGCCCCTTGGCGACGAAGCGCTCCGGCGTTTGCCAACCGGTCCTACTAAGCGCTGACAGATCACCGCGCTCCAGTTCACAGATGAGTGAGCCATCGTCTGCGCGGCGAAGTTCCGTCACCGGAGCAAGATCGACGCGCGAGTATGTGTCGATGATAAACCGCCGATCAGGCGAATACGCAATGCTGTGCGTGCCGTCACCAGCGGTGAGCTTCACCAGTCCGGTGCCATCGAAGTTGATGCGGCAATAGTGGATGTAGTACGGATCCTGCTCGGGATAGATACCTCCGGCGCGAAACCAAATCTGGCGATGCTCTGCATCGACGTGTTCGACGCCACGCACCACCCACTCCCCCTTGGTGATCTGATTCTGGACTTCGCCTGTGAGTGTGTTGTAGAGATAGAGATGATTCCAACCATCGCGCTCGGACATCCAGATCAGTTCGTTCGTTTCTTCCAAGCGATGCGCGAAGTTTTTCTGCGCATAGTCGATGAACGTGGGGCTTTCCTCATTCACAATAGTTGTGACTGCGCCACTTTCGCCATCGATCGCGATGATCCGCAACGCCTGATGCCCACGGGCGTTGTAAGTGAAAGAGAACCTTCGACCGTCGGGTTCCCAGCGGAAATTGCCGGTGCTAAAGGGATTCTGAAACAGCTCATCGCTGACGGGAATCTGCCGCTTTGTTTCGATATTGAACAAGCTCGGCTTGGTAATGGAAACCTTGTCGCCAGGCTTGAGATAGTCGTAGGTGAGGAGTTTGGGCTGCACTTGATCGCGCGGTGTGGAATCGACGATCGTCACCTGACGATCATCGCCGGGTTGCGTACGCAAGGCGACCAGTCGCAGGGAATCAGGCGACCAGTAGAAGCGTCCATTGAAACTATCGTCGACGCTGCCATCGGTCGTGAGGCGAGTTTCCTCGTTAGAGTCGACGTTGCGCAGCACAACGTTGTAATCGTCGATGCTGGCGCGCCACTTGCGATCAGGCGATGTATTGCTGTTGGCGTCCCGATCGCGCGGACCGCGCTCGCGACGAGGACGAGGCGGCGCTATGCCATCGATCTCTAACTTCACTTCCCGCGCGACACCGGCGGTCTGCAGGAGCACTTTGCCCTTGGTGTCGCGAACTGACCATTCGTGGCCGACAAAGGTATGTTGCCGATGTTCCTCGCCTGCTTCCAGCACGCCATAGCTCACGGCATTATCGGCGTCGCTCAGCCAAAAGAGTTCGATCTTGCCAGCGGTCTTGTTGATAAAGGTGATGAATGTATCGCCATCGCGCGCCGAAGGAGCATCATCGGCCGGAGCGTCAGGCTGTCGCTGCGCGATGTCCTCTGGGTTGACCGCGGCCAATTCGTAGTCGGCCAGCGTACATCGCCATGATTTGCCGCCGGCGCGAAACGTCACAGCGTTGTTATCGGCCAGGTACTCCAGCTGATCGATTTCGAGTCGGTCCGCGTGCGCATTGCGGACGCCTGCGTCGCGCAACTTGGGGGCGAGTTTGGCATGATCAAAGGCGATATCGCGTTGGCCCGTCATGGCATTCACGCGGACAAATTCGTGCGTGGACGGGCCGGTTCGGACGCGATAAGTGAACTGCGTGTTGTTGGCGAACCAGTGGGGCTCAATACGATCGCGAAAGACTTTGTTCGCTGTCAATCGTCCCAAGTTAGCAGCGCGCTGGTAATCGGCGGCGCTCCCTTGGGCAAAGAGCAGGGAGACGCTACCGCAAAGTAAAATCAACGGAAATACAATCTTTGAGATCAGACCACGCATGGAGAGTCGTTCCGAAGGACCAGGAGTTAAGCACCGGCAGTTTGCACCATTGCGACACAACCGCGAGCGAAAATCAAGCGTCGCAATTACTTTTCGCCCATATGCAGCAGGAACGGCCCAGCGAGTGCGATCGCCAGCCAGTGTAGCGCTAGTCCGCCGAAAGCGGGTGCGAGATGAGCGATGTCGACATAGCCCACACCAAAATGCACCGCCAACGTGCAGAGATAGCCTGTGGAGCCAGCGATCAGCAGCGTCCAAAACAGCCACGCACGACCTGCGGCGAAGCCCCAGAGTGCGGCCAGCAGCGTCGTCAATCCACAAGCGATCAGCATCCCCCCGAAGGTCGCCCGATCGTGCGCCACCAAGGACAGTAGACGCGGATCGAGCGCGGCAACGTCGTCGGCGCACATTCCCATGTAGGACAAGTCCTCGGCGACAAAGACACTGGTCGAGCCGACGATGCAAATCACGATACCAGCAGTGAGGACGATGGCCGCTTCTAAAATCAAGCCGAGTTGTCCCCACAAGCCAAGTCGCCACCGCCAATCTTCGCGTAGCGGCACTACTTCGCTAGGGGAGCGGGGTGGCAGCGGTGCATGCCAGGCCATCAGGAGAAACTGAAACAGCACTGCCGTGACGAAGGCGTGGAATGGTTCAAAGTAGCCGAAGCCTAGAAACGAGAAGAAGCTGAAGAAGCCGCTCAGTGCCGAGACCATGACCGCCATCCAGGCCCAGTGCATACCACGTCGCACGCCATAGCCTGCCAGTCCGAGGTACAGCATCGCGGCGGAAAGCATTGTGCCAGCGAGTGTGACGCGGTCGTGTGTCATGAAAGCCAGCAAGCGCGGATTGATGGCGTCGATTTGCGATCGCGTCAGACCGACGAACTGTTCATCGTAGGGCAGTACGACGCGCGTGGCTGCAATGAACACTGCTAGCACGCCACCAATACCCATCGCCAGTCCCATCAACCAGAGCCAAAACCAAGCGAAGCGGGGACCGTTTTGCCAAGAGGCTTCGACAGGTTGCTCCGCATAGGCGTGATGCTGGTATAGCAACGCTTCATTGCAGCGCTTCACCAGCCCAGGCCCCGAGAAAACGAGACCAGTATCGACGCGAACCAGGCTCGCGCCGGCCGAAAGTAGCTCTAAGGCGTGCAGCGGTTCATGCACACCAGCACCAGCGATAATGGCCAATTGTTCGCCACTGCGAGTGCGAAGTGCTTGCACTTGCGAGATGCTCAGCGCGCGATTGGGGGCCCCAATCACGCGCTGGGTGTTCGACGTAGGTTGTTCGCCGGTAAGCAATACGCCAGCGAACGTGGGGACGTCGCGCAGCGCGGTATCAATGATCGCTTGGATGTCATCGACTGAAAATTCCAAACAGAAGGAAAGCAACAAAGGACAATCACCGCCAGCGCTCGCAATGCGAGACAACGCACGAATGATCTCCTCGTGCGAAAGACCTCCCATCTCCACGGCGAGTGCGGCAGGCTTCAGTCGAGCGCAAAGCAATCCAATCGCCTCTGCCGGCAAATCCGCATCCACGCGCACGATCGCGGGTACTTCACTGGCCCAGCGTTCTACGCG
>JBGSHH010000173.1:0-8053 GCA_041752355.1 Pirellulaceae bacterium
CCTGGCTCTGGGATAACAGCACCGACAATAGCAGTCCTACCCATAGAACGCTCAGTAGCAACGTGCCGACGGAGAAGCGAAACCGCCAGCGCTTCGGAACTCGGGATGGGACTGCCGCCTCGCTCGTCATAACGCATCTCAAGCATCGTCGGTGTTCGTGAACGAACGTCTGACGTAAGAAGCGTCAGTATAGCAATGCTGGGGCGCGAAATCGCTTGTTGCCAATTTCAATCCCAGATCATGATTTCGCGTGCATTGAGGTTGAGGTGTCGCTTTTGGGCGTCACCAAAGTCTGGTGGGGGCGACCAGTCCTGCAATGCGACTTCCCGATATGCAATCCACATCTGTAGCGCCGCAGTATCGGGACTTAGTGCGCCGACACCTGTCCCCAAGCCCGGAATCGCTACGCTTCTAATTGCTGGATCGCAATCGGCGTTGCGCGCCGTCAGCAGAATTGCTTTCATGGCCAGATACGCATTGATCGATTGCCGCAATCGCATCGGCACACGCATGGTGGGAGCCGAAATCAGCCATGGAGTTATGGTGTCGCCGGTGGGCATAATCAAGGCTTCACCGACGAGCAACTCTTTCATTGGCCGCTGAGCGATTAACGATTGCAGTTGCTCCTGCAAGTGCCAACCGAACCGTTCCGATAGGGCATAATCCAGTCCGCCATCCATGAAGCCAAACGAATTCGCCGGGCTTACCACGGCATCCACCTTCACATCGCAAATATCACCTCCCACGATTTCCACGTCGTCGAGATCGCTGAAGTAGCGTTGCCAATTCTGTGCGAGCAAGTCGTCGTTATGGTGAACGAGGAGGTATTTCATGTTGGTTAAGTTTGCTGTCGCCGTCATCGTTAAATGGATTTCGACTAGTCTTTACGGCGCTGAACGTAGATTCGCGTCATCCCTTCGTCGATCATGTAGTGTACGTTCTTCTGGATGAATACTTTACCATCCTCGCTGAGAAACTCAGGAGAAAGCTTCACGCGTCCGTCCTCGATCTCAATTAGGCCGAACTTTCGTAAGACGTGAAACCGATCCTCGCCATCGCTTGCGCAAAACCAGGCGATCAGTTCTTCCTGAGTAGGCGCAAAGTCGCGAATGTATTTCAGGAGTTCGCAGTCGATCATTGGCCGTGTCTGTTTCACCGTCGAGACCTCGCTGAATCTACCAAACGTCGCAAAGCGTAGGCCAGCTGCGAAAGGTCTAATCCCGCAGCAAATGCATGTTCGCCATGCTAATCCCGCTGACGATGCTGCCGACGATGCCGACGAAGCCTTGGTCGGTGCCGCTGATGAAGAGGTTTTTTAAGTGCGTGGTGCCGTCGAGTTGCTTTTCGGGCGCGCCATAGACAGCACCGTTGTCGTGCCACGTGAAGCGACGGATCGTGCGCGGCGTGAACATGTCGTGGTCGATCACGCGGCCGCGAAAGTCCGGCATGAAGCGGACAGCCGAGGCACACGTGCGGTCGTACCAACGGAGCTTGGCGAGGTTGTATTCGTCGTCGGAGAGCGCCATCCAGCGATCGAAATCCGCCAGTGTGGTGATGCGAATGACGCCGTCCGGCAGAAAGCCATCGCTGGGGCTATAGGCGTAGTTGTTCGGCGAGCAAATCACGCCGGTGCGCACGTCGCACAGGTCGTCCGCCGGCTTTTGCCAATGGAACTTGTCGCTGTCGTTATAGAAGACGATCGTGCGATCGAAATCGAGCTCTTGCGGTTGGCAATTGAGGACCGATACGGTTTCCGTGAACGAGAGCTTGCCTGCGCGCGGCGCGACATCTTCCACGATGTCGTCGCACAAACGCAGCGTTTCCACCATGCCCGCCGACGAGAGATAGCGTTTGGCTTGCAGCACTTCGCCGTTATCGAGCACAACTCCCGCCGCGCGACCATCTTCGACATGAATACGGCTCACGCCGGCGCGCAAACGCAGTTCGCCACCCAGCGCCCGAAACTTCTTCACCAGATTCTTCAATATCAAGCGCACGCCAGCGAACGGCCTGGCGAAGCCTTCGAGAAACACGCTGCGAAACATGATGCAGAACTGTCCCCAGTCCATGTCGTGTTCGCGGGCGTTGCCGTACCACATCAAAGGACAGAAGAGCATCTCGATCAACAGCGGGTCCCGAATGATCTCGCCCACGACTTGCCGCGCCGAGAGCGCGAAGCTCTCTTGATTCAGGTCGTCATACTCGATGAGCTTCGACAACAACAGGCGGAAATTGTCGCGCTCGCGGGGAAAGTCACGTGTGATTTCCGCCGCCAGCAGTTCAATGTCGTTATTGAACTTCAGCGTTACGCCCGGAAAGGCGACGGCGGAGCCAATCTGCGGCACCAAGGCGAAGTCGTCCCACTGGAACTTCAGTTGCTTCAGCAACCGGGCCAGCGGACCTTTCTTCGCCCCTTTGGGCGTGTAATTGGTGACGGCATGCAAGCCGACATCAAAGTCGCGGCCATTGAGCCGATAGAACGAATTCAAGCCACCGATCGTGGTGTGGCGTTCGAGAATGCAGACTTTCTGCTCGTAGTACGCCAACCGAATGCCGGCCGCCAGCCCCGACATGCCTGCGCCGATGATGATGGTGTCATACATGGGGGAGAATGACGAATGACGAAGTCCGAATGACCAATGAAGAAGCCCTTATTGGTCATTCGGACTTCGTCATTCCCTCATTGCCTATAGGTCCTTCATGAGCGGCGTCAAATACGCCACCGTGCTGTTCATGCTGGCGAGTTCTTTGTAATCGGACTCGGGAATTTGCACGCGATGACGCTTGCGAAGTTCCATGACGATGTCGAGGAAATCCATGCTGTCGAGTTCGAGCTGCTCGCGAAAATTCACGTCATCCTTCAGCCCGCTGAGATCTTCATCGGGGGCGATGTCGGAGAGGATGTCGAGAATTTCGCTGCGAATATCGGCTGGTGTCATGATGGGTCCAAAGGAAGGAAACTAGTATCTCTTGATAATGACCACCGAGTTGATCCCCAGCATCCCAAACGAATTGTTCAGAATGTAATCGACGCGCGTTTGTTCGCGCGGCTGATTCAAGACCAGGCCAGGGAGGGCACACTCGGGATCGAGTTCGTCCACGTTAATCGTGGCATGTACTACGCCATCGGTAAACGAAGGCAAGTTGCCGGCCAATTCTAACGCCCCGGCAGCCCCCATGCTGTGGCCGATGAAGCTCTTGGTGTTGTTGAAGTACGTCTTCCCGCTATTGCCAAAGACATTCCGCAGCGCGGTGCACTCTTGCGTATCCCCTTGGCCCGTGCCGGTGGCGTGCGTGCTAACAATATCGATTTCTTCCGGCGCGAGGCCGGCGCGCTTGAGCGCCAGTTGCACGCATTGCGCTTGCCGCTCGGGATTAGGGAGCACGAAGTCGGTGGCGTCGGTATTCATAGCGTACCCGACAAGTTCGCCAATGATGGTCGCGCCGCGTGCCTGCGCGTCGTCGAGTCGCTCTAGCACATACATGCAACCACCTTCAGCCACCACGATGCCATTGCGATCTTTATCGAAGGGGCGGGAAGCTTTGGTCGGATCAACATGCGAGGCGAGGGCGCCCTGGCTCTTGAAGCTGGCGAAGATGCCGAACGTGTGAATGCTTTCCGATACACCGCCGCTGAGCGCGACATCGCATTCGTTCAGCCGCAACATCTGCGCCCCTTGAATCAATCCGGCATTGCCAGCAGCGCAGGCGGCACCAATGGTGTAATGCGGGCCAGTGATTCCCATATTGAGCGCCACCTCGCCAGCTGGATTGTTGGCGACGGTGCGGGGATTGTGGTGATGTGACCAGACTTTCGTGTCGTAATCGAATTGCTTGATGTTGTAGATTTCGTTTTCGGTTTCGACGTTGCCATGCTCGGTGACGCCGATATAAATGCCGACGCGACTCTTGTCGATGTTCGCCCAATCGAGACCGGAGTTCTGCACGGCTTCTTGCGTGCTGTAGATGCCCACGCTGCCGGCGCGCGTGCCACGGCGAATTTCCTTCTTCGCCTGATAGCGCAAAGCGTCGAAGTTGCAAATACCGGCCAGTGTTTCGCCAACGTAGCGGATTTCGTACTTGCTGACGCCGCTCTTGCCTTCGAGCAGGCTCGTCCTGAGTTCGCGCAGATTGTTCCCATTGGGGGCCGTCAAGCCGATGCCGGTAATGACGATCCGCTGATTGTCGGGAAGCGAATTGGGGCGCGGGGCGATCATGGGCAATTTAGCAGGGGGGGAACGGATCGGTCGATCCATTCTAGGGAAAACTCACGCTACGGGAGTATTGTACGGGACTGGCGCATTGGGGGGCAAAATTTCGTCTTGGGAAACCTTGGAACTTACCGGCTAAACCGGCCATTGGCAAGCCGCCGCTAGCTGCCGGGCGACGCACTGAGAGCGGAATCGGCACCCCTAGACGGGGAGCGACTATCCCCTGGGGGGAAGTTCGGATAAAATCAGGTGTTCACGCCCAGCGGGCATTCTTACGGAACAACTTGCCGCGACGACTTCTCCACGATCTTCTGGTCGTGGTCGTTGCTGGCGAAAGCGAGGTCGCGCGGCCTACGCTCGTGAGTTCTTCGCCTGCGCGGCAGACCGAGCATTGGACAGAAATAGGCTATGGGCGTTCCACAGGTGGTAATCGTTGGTCGACCCAACGTTGGTAAATCGAGCATATTCAATTGGCTAGCCAATAAGCGGCTGGCGATTGTCGATGACGTGGCAGGCGTGACGCGCGACCGCATGACTTTTCTCATTGAAGAGGAAGGTCGCTTCTTCGAATTGGTCGATACGGGCGGCATCGGCATCAACGATGTCGATAACCTGACCAAGGAAATCGACGACCAAATCAATGTCGCGCTGGAACTGGCCGACGTAATTATTTTTGTCGTCGATGTTCGCGATGGCCTCACGCCGTTGGACGAAGAAGTCGCCAAGCGATTGCGCTATATTGAGAAACCGGTGGTCCTCGCGGCGAACAAGGCCGACGCGCCGTCGCTCGATTCGCAGGGGGATGAGTTCTATAAACTCGGCCGCGGCAAGCTGATCAAGGTCAGCGCTCGTGAACGCCGGAATCGTCAAGAACTGCTCGACCTGATCATGGAGCGCTTGCCGCCCAAGTCCGACGATGAAACCGACGCGAAGCCGACCGCGATGAAAATGGCGATTGTTGGCCGCCGCAACACCGGCAAGAGCACGTTCGTCAACACGCTCGCCCAGGCGGAACGGATGATCGTCAGCGAAGTGCCCGGCACGACGCGCGACAGCGTCGACGTGAAGTTTGAACTCGATGGCAAGACTTTCATTGCGATTGACACCCCCGGCTTGAAGCGCAATAAAGCGGTCAAGACCGATATCGATTTTTACAGCACTCACCGCGCGCAACGCAGCATTCGCCGCGCGGATGTCGTGCTGCTGTTTTTCGATGCCTCGCAACGGATGAGCAAAGTCGACAAACAGCTTTGTCAATACATCGCCGAGAACTATCGCCCTTGCATCTTCGTCGTGAACAAATGGGACTTAATGTACGGCCAGATACCGACCGAGAAATGGGTCGATTATCTGCGCGATAATTTCCCGACGATGTGGCATGCGCCCATTGCGTTCATCACCGGACAGACTGGCAAGAACATGAAAGCGTTGCTCAATCATGCGCAAATGCTCTTCAAACAGGCCACTTCGCGGATCGGCACGGGCGAACTTAATCGCGTTGTGAAACAGGCGCTCGAAGCGCATCAACCGCCGTTGTATAAGAACCGCGCTCCGCGTGCTTATTACTGTGCACAGATCGGCGTGCAACCGCCGACGCTGGTAATGGTCTGTAACGAACCGGCAGCGTTTTCCGCGACCTATCGGCGGTATTTGCTTGGCGCGCTGCGCGACAATCTGCCGTTCTCAGAAGTGCCGATTAAGCTCTATCTGCACAAGCGCAGCACGCGCGAAGACGGCTCGCCGAAGAAGCGCCGCTCGCCAGCGCGGGAAGTGCAAGACGTCGCTGATGTACTCGCCTCGCAAGGAGAACCGGACGAGGTGTTTGACGAGTTTGGCGACAGCGGCCTGGATTTGCTGGAGGCGGATGGGGTGGAGAGTTGAGGTTGCTTGCCAGCAAACCTTACTCTTGGTATTGGTTATGATCACGCGAGAAATGGCGGACGATATCATCGATCGCTTGCCAGTGAATGCTTCGTGGCGCGACATCACTTACGAGTTGATTTGTTCCGCGCGATTGGAAAAGGCGGTAATGGAAGATCTTGCTTAACACGGAGTCGCTTCGTGATCATCGGCGTACCCAAAGAAATCAAACGTGATGAATACCGCGTTGCCATGCTGCCGGTGGGCGTAGGTGAATTGACCAGGGCGGGGCATCGCGTGCTCGTGGAACAAGGAGCTGGCCTGGGATCCGGCTTGCTCGATCAGGCCTACGCCGACGAAGGCGCGGAACTGGTCGCCACGCCGCAGGAGATCTTTGGCCGCGCGGAATTGATCGTAAAGGTGAAAGAGCCGCTGCTCGCAGAGTATCCGCTGGTGCGATCGGGGCAGACCCTTTTCACCTACTTTCACTTTGCCGCCAGTCGCGAACTGACCGAAGCGATGCTCGCCAGCGGCGCGACATGTGTCGCCTATGAAACCCTGCGCGATAGCCAAGGTCGCTTGCCATTGCTCACGCCGATGAGCGAAGTCGCCGGGCGAATGAGCATTCAAGAAGGGGCGAAATACCTCGAAAAACCACAGATGGGACGGGGAATCTTGCTCGGTGGTGTGCCAGGCGTGGCGCCGGCGCATATCACGATTCTGGGCGGTGGCGTGGTCGGTGCGAATGCCGCCAAGATTGCCGCCGGCTTTCAGGCGGATGTCGCGATCCTCGACGTGAACATGGATCGCTTGCGCTATCTCGACGATGTGATGCCGGCCAATGTGAATTGCCTTTATAGCGATCGCCATACCATTCGCTCGGAACTCATTCTCGCCGATCTCGTCGTCGGTTCGGTGCTGATTCCAGGCGCGAAAGCGCCGCGCTTGGTAACGCGCGACGATTTGAAACTCATGAAGCCTGGCAGTGTGATTATCGATGTGGCGATCGATCAAGGTGGCTGCTTGGAAACGAGTCGCCCCACGACCCATAGCGAACCGACTTACATCGTCGACGAAGTGCTGCATTATTGTGTCACTAACATGCCCGGTGCTGTCGGTCGCACGAGCACGTTTGCCCTGTGCAACGTGACGCTCCCTTGGGTGTTGAAGTTGGCGACCCAAGGTGTGGCGAGTGCTGCGAATGAGTCGCCTGCGATTGCGTCGGCGGTGAATATTCATGCTGGACAAGTGACGAACTTACCCGTCGCCAGTACGTTTGGGTTGGTGTACCAGCCACTATGAAAAGCCAATTTGGAATGCGCGCACTGCTTGCTGGCGTAGCAATCGTCGCGTTCTTTTCCACGTTGTTCTACTACCTGCCAGGGAACATTGCCTGGGAAATCCTGTTATGCGCTGCATTAGTTGCGCCACTTTGCATTATCCCAAATGCCAAGTTCAACGCACTTTTCTGGATCGCAGTCGCAGCGATATCCTGCCATCTGCTCGTGCAACTCGGATACTATTGGGGAGAGCCGATGTATGGCACTTTGGGGATGCCGTTTTTCTGGGTAGCCATCGTTGGATTTGGCGTACGTAAGCAGACTTCGCTATTTCGCAACGTGCTCGTGACGGGTTTCATTACCATGTGGATAGGAATACAACTCACAGAAGAATCTGTCATTTACCACCCCAGATATTTTTTGGTGCCACTTCCTCTCCTTGCGACAACAATCGTCACCAGCATCGTGGTGGTGGTTTCGGCTATCCATACACGTAAACCTGCATTCGATCAGGCCCCTCCACAACGTCTAAAAAGCACCTCAACCTCCAATCATCTATCACAATTCTAAAATCTGACATGAAATTCGAAACGCTCCGCTGGGCTGGCGATCTTGATGGTCACCTGGTTTTAATCGATCAAACATTGCTCCCTGGCGAAACCAAAGAACTTATTTGCCGCGATCTGGAAACGGTCTTTGAAG
>JBGSHH010000174.1:0-14118 GCA_041752355.1 Pirellulaceae bacterium
GAGATCGGCCAGAATGTGTTCCTCACGAATGAGCTGCTGCATCAATTGCGGAAACGGCAACTTGCCCAAATCGACGGCGCGACGCACGAGGTAGGGAATTGGACTGTGTGGCTCCAGTTGCGCCAGCATCGCCGCCGCGCGCGTCAACTGTGCGTAGACCTCATCGCGAGTGGAAATCACTTGCGAGAAATCGGAGGTGGGGGCGGGAACGGGCGAGCTATTCGTTGCGGCAACGCGCTCGTTGGTGGCAGTTGTGTGGTCCGTCGCTGGCGGCGCAACAGGTGATGGCTTGGGCAAGAAGGCGGCCGCCATTAGCTGGGCTTCTTCCAGCGCCTTGCGAAGATGGGACAAGCCGGGCGCGTTATCTTGAAATTTCTCGTCGAGAACCTGACTGAGCGCCTCGAGTTCGACCAGCGCCGCGTCGATGGCTTGCTTCTGCGCGGTCACATATTCCGGATTTGCCTTGGCCTGGGTATTGGCAATTTCCTGATCGGTGTCGGCGTTGCGTTTGGCATAGAGACGCTGCCACGACAGCAGACTCTGGCCCGCCACAATCGGCACGGCGCGCACGGTGTTGGGAAAGCAAAAACCGCGGTCGTTGTCGTCGAGTAGATTGGCGATCGGCGAAGCGCGCGAATCGAGATCACCATCGTCGATGTTCGGCTCCAAGCGATTCCAACATTCGCTGAGCATTCGCTTCAGCAGACATAGCCCCTGCTGTAAACCACCAAAGCCTTGCGTCTTCGTCAAGGCTTCAATCAGGTGACAGGCGATGCGAAGGTCTTTAGATTCTTGGGCCAGCGCCTTGGTGCCAATTCGTACCACGCCTGGAAAGTCGGCCCGCTTGAGTTGCGGTGGTCGGGTCGCGTCGTCGAAATCTTCGGCTCGCTCTTCCACACGCATGTCGCCCAGTTTCTCGCGCAAGCGATAGGCATACGCCGTCGGATCGCCAGCCGGCTTGTCACCCGGGATTGGCAAAAGCAGCGAATCGATATCGAGCGCGAGGGATTCAGGCATGGGGCAATTCGGTGGGCAGCGATGGTAAGCGGCTTGCGAAGCTTGGCAAGCTCCACTTAGTACTTAGGTCACAACCAACGCGAGGCAAAACCGCCCAGGCCAAAAGCGGGAGAATTTCCGTCGGCGGAGTTAGTGTGACCTATATCTACCTAGTGCCGCGTTGTGGTCTGACGATGCCGCGCGCTGCTCCCACCGATTTCCGCCCGCCTCCGCTTGATGCCGCCCATGAATACTCCCTGTTCGCGTATCGCGCATCCCGTGATCTCCTATGGCCTGGACCTCTACCAGCGTGTGGAACGCGGCCTGCCTCTGGACTTGGATCGGGAACAGGCCGAGATCAAAGACCTGCTGTTGCGAACCGATAATAACGGTTCCAGCGAACAGAACAGCGATGTCGGCTTTGAGGGGTTGATGGTCGCTAAGCCGGCCGCGAGCAAGTTTCTCGGCGTGCGCTACGCCTTGGTATGCTGGCTCGATGAATTGTTCACGGTCCGCAGCGCCTGGTCGAAGCAATGGAACGAACACAAGCTCGAGGTCGAGCTCTATGGCAGCAATGATCGCGCTTGGAAGTTTTGGGAACAAGCGAAGGTCGCGCAGTCGAGGGCGACGCCGGCAGCGCTCGAAGTTTATTACCTCTGCGTGATGCTCGGCTTTCGCGGCGCGATGAATAACCAGCCTGAACAATTGCAGTCGTGGTTGGCAGCAGCTCGACAACGCTTGGGCCATGTGGCCGAACCGGAGTGGAGCGTCGGTGGTGAGCCCTCGGTGCCGACGTCTGTGCCGCCCCTGCGCGGCGCAGGCAAGTTGCGACAAATGGCGCTCACGGCGTGGGTCACGATTCTGGTGCTCGCGCCGCTGACGGCGTTCTATCTGGTGCATCAACTCGGTCGCTAATACGCCCGCTCCCCCTCTTTTATACACGTATCGATCGCTGGAGTTACCAGGCATGGGATTGTTCACTTGGATCGGAAAAGGCTGCCAGTGGTTGTTTAAGCTCGTGGCACTACCGCTGTCGAAGCTCGGTAGCCCGCAGGTGAGACCGGTATTGCGTTGGTCGCTGCATGTCGCCTGTCTGCTGATCGCGGTGGTGTGCTTGACCTATCTCGACGTGGTCCTTGAATTGAACAAAGTGGTGCGCGCGCCGCTTCCTGCATTGCGCGTGCTGTGGTTGCCGATATTGTTTGTGATGATCTACGCACTCGCTTGGCTGGCGTGGTGGACTTGGAAGGTGGCGACCACGGCGACCGATCCGTCGCGCTATCCCGATCTCGACACCGCCTGGCAAGAGGCGCTGCACGCCCTCGAGCAAGCGAAGATCGATCTGGCGAGCACGCCGCTCTATTTGGTCCTCGGTCGCGCCGCGACTGGCGAAGCGGAATTCTTTCAGGCCACGGGGCAAGAATGGGAAGTTCCGCTCACACCGCGCCGCGCGGAAGCGCCGCTGAGACTTTGTGCCACGCGCGACGCCGTGTTTGTCAGCCTGGCGAAAGTTTCCACGTCGGGGCTCTATGCCGCGAAACTTGCCGAAACGTCTGGCGGTAAACATACCGCCGACGAGCAATTGGCGATGTGCTCCGATAGTGCCGGCACGTACTTGATTGAATCCGATAGCGGTGGCGGAATAGCAACCGCGGTGGCAACTAAGCCGGTGGCGCAGCGCGGGCTGGAACTCATCGAACAAAGTCTGGCACTCTTGCAAACCGAAGAAGCCAGCGAACCGGTGGTGGAATGCGGACTGGATGCCTACGGTGTGGCCGACACGGAACTCGAACTCGCGCAAGATCGTTTGGCACATGTCTGCCATTTGATCTCCGAAACGCGCACGCCCTATTGTCCCATCAATGGTGTCGTAACGCTCATTCCCTGGCCAGCGACCGCAACGCAATTGACCGCCAATCGCGCGGCAGTGTTGCTCGATCGCGATTTGCAAACGATGCAACAGGAACTGGAACTGGCCGCACCGCGCGTAGCGATCGTTACCGATCTACAAGACGCGCCAGGCGGACAGGAGTTAGTGCGCCGAATACCGGATGATCAACGCCATCGCCGCTTTGGCGTTCGCTTTCCGCAATTGGCCGACTGCGACGCGAATCGTTGGCCGCTATTGGCGCAACAAGGCTTGCAATGGCTCTGTCAACAGTTACTGCCGGGACTTATCTATCGCGTGCTGGCTTGTAGCGACCAATCGCTGGCGAACGACGAGCAAACGTGGGCCGGTAATGTGCGTTTGTATCGCTTTTTACACGCTGTGCAACAACGCGAAGCGCGACTGACGCGGATTGTCGAGCGTGGTTTGCTCTCGGCGAATCAAAACGTTTGCCTCGGCGGGTTGTACTTCGCTGCCACCGGTAACGACGAGAATACGAATCAAGCTTTTCTGCCCGGCGTGCTGCCGCAGATTCTGGAAATGCAGAACTTCGTCGCCTGGTCGCCAGCGGCCTTGCGCGCGGATGCCCGTTGCCGACGCTGGACGCGCATCGGCTATGTCTTGTTGGCAATGGTCGTGGTGGGACTGGCGGCGGCAGCAATTTGGGGTGCCCAATAAGCGGAAGTCTGCAGCAGACACTCCATTCTCGTCCGCCCGATTTAGCCAATCGTGACTTCATCGCCAACTTGAATTTCGCCGCTGATGAAATCGCCGGCGGGACAAGTATTCACCGCCAGGCGATAGAAGTGATTAAAACGCGCTCGGTTCGCCCAATCTGGTAGCGTCGCTGCTCGTTGTTGAGCGAACCGCTTGGCAAACTCCGGCCACACTTCGCCGGTTTGACTATCGCGGGATGGCACCGCGCAGCGCTGGCAAGGATTCACGCCTGCGAGGATGATATTGCCGATGCGAAAGCGAATCCGTTCGCCCTGTTCGCCGTAAAGCCGATCTTCCCAAAACGGTTCCACGCCGCCGATCTCGAGATTCGCGCGAAACCTGCGCCGTACCTCAGGGAGCGTTAGCCCGGGAAACCAACTGGCGACGGTTTGCAACGTGGCAGTGCTGATGATCGTGGGACCGGGCGCGTCGGTGTCATCGGGAAAGCCGCTGTCTTTATTCTCGACGATGCGCACCCTCTGCCCAACTCGGATTCCCAGCCAGCGCTCGAGCTCGTCGAGATCCTCACCCAGATCGAACTCAGCCACTTCTTCGCCGTCGTTCAGCAGCACGCCCAGTCGCTGTGGCTTGAATTCCATGCGCCAACCATGCACGACCGAAGAGCGTTTGCCATTGATGAAGCGCCCCGCCTCATCGACGATCGCCCAACGCCGATCTAGCGCTAGCGAACCGTTTGCTTGCAAGTGGGCAGTCGTCGTGCTCAGTCCATCGAGCGACTTAATGGGATAAACCGTAATCCGATCCAGCGTTGGCATAGGATAATCTCAATCCCCCATGGCATCTAACACCCCGTACCGCTCGTACGCCTTGGCCAGCGCATCTTCGAGGGTTTTCAGGCGAGCCTGTTCTTGTGCGATGACCGGGCCTGGCTGTTGATAGAAGTTCGCGTCGCCCATCGCCGTGTGCAACTTTTCGATGTCCGCTTCCATTTTCTCAATCTTGGCTGGGAGTCCTTCCAGTTCCAGCTTTTCCTTATAACTCAGGCGGCGTTTGCGTTCATCGGCTTTGGGCTTGATCGAGGAACTACCTGGTTTGCTCGGCACTTCCGCCAGCTTCGCGCTGTTGCCTGGCGCGACTGTCTCGGGTGTTGCGCGTTGACGCAGCCAATCGTCGTAGCCCCCCACATATTCCTTGATGCCACCATTCTCGTAGACGATGGTGCTCGTCACCACATTATTGAGAAACGCCCGATCGTGGCTCACGAGGAGCACGGTGCCTTCAAATTGCACGATGCGCTCTTCGAGTAGTTCCAGCGTTTCGGCGTCAAGATCGTTCGTCGGTTCGTCAAGCACGATCACATTCGCTGGCTTCGCGAACAATTTAGCCAGCAAAACGCGATTGCGCTCGCCGCCGGAGAGAAACTTCACAAGCGTGCGCGAACGATCGGGGCTAAACAGGAAGTCCTGCAGATAGCTCACGATATGCCGCGGCCGACCATTGATGAACACATTATCTTGCCCTTCGCCGACATTCTCATGCACGGTTTGATCTTCCGCGAGTTGCTGCCGCAGTTGATCGAAATAAGCGATCTGCAGATTCGTCCCCAGCCGCACGGACCCTGTATGCGGAGTGAGTTGTCCTAGTAGCGTGCGGAGCAGCGTCGTCTTGCCAGCACCATTGGGTCCGATGATGCCGATCTTGTCGCCTCGAAGGATCGTCGTCGAGAAGTCGCGGAAGATATCGCGATCGTCATAGGCGAACGAAACATTCTCTACCTCTGCCACCAATACGCCGCTGCGCTGCGTTTCCTGAACTTCGATCTTAACCTTCGCATCCGGAGCCCGGCGCGATTGTCGCACGCGGCGCAGTTCCTCAAGCGCTCGCACGCGTCCTTCGTTGCGCGTGCGCCGCGCTTTGATGCCGGTACGAATCCAGACTTCCTCTTGCGCGAGCTTCTTATCGAACAGCGCGTTCTGCTTCTCTTCCGCCGCGAGTGCGTCTTCTTTGCGTTTGAGAAAAGTGTCGTAGTCGCAAGACCAATCGAAGATCTGCCCGCGATCGATTTCCAAGATCCGCGTCGCCAGCTTGCGCAGGAACATCCGATCGTGGGTGATGAACATCAGCGTGGTGTTCCAGCGCGACAAGAACTCTTCCAACCAGGCGATGCTGTCGATGTCGAGATGATTCGTCGGCTCGTCGAGCAGCAGCAAATCGGGCCCCGCCACCAGCGCTTTAGCGAGCAGCACCCGGCGTTTGAGCCCCGACGAGAGCGTTTCAAATGCCGTTTCCAGCGGCAGATTCATCGTGGTGACGATCTGTTCGTAGCGCTGCTGGGCTTTCCAACTCGGCTCATGTTCGGCGGCTTGCGCGGGAATGCCGGAGCGGACGACGTCTTCCACACTTCCGGTCAGATCTTGCGGCACGTCCTGTTGCAGCAAGGCGACGCGGGTTTCCGGCGCGAGCAGGACTTCCCCATGATCGGGATCCATTTCGCCACACAGCATCTTGAGCAACGTGGTCTTGCCAGCGCCATTGCGCCCCAGCAGGCCGATTTTCTGTCCCGACTCGATGTTGCACGTGACGTGGTCCAGCAGCGACGGACCGCGAAAGCCAATCGTGACATCGCGAAGCGTGATCAAAGCCATAGTGCGTCCATTCCTCCGACATTTACCGAACGTGGAACCGTTCATTATGTCGCGCCGACGGCATTTGCGGCAGGGTGGGTCGCGGCGCGCCTTCTGGCGATGCCCCACGCGGCGCGTTAGGTTGGCGGTGTAGTGCGATCATCTTCCTTTTTTTGTGGTATCGAACATGCTCGGAATCCTCACACTTCGGCGCGTTGGCCTGTTGCTGGCTTGCTGGTTGGTGGCCGCTTCGCTTAGGGGGCAAACTGCCGTCGATCCGGCGGAAGCACAGGTGCGGGCGTTTATCGATGCTCAGATTGTCGGAGGACCACTCGTTTTCGCAGGCGAGAGGTTTCCCGCATTTACGCTCGAACCGGCAGCGGCGATCACAGGGCATGTCGGCCGGTACAAGCTGGAGATATTCCATTTCGATCGGTTGTCGCGCGAGGTCGCCGCGCCGGCCAAGCCTGGTCCTTATGCGGTGATCATGCAAGTCACCGCCGATAAAAAACGCTCCTCACCCCGGATGGTCACCATTTATCGCCTGGCCGCGGCCATCGATGGGAAGATAACGTTCAACGCGGGAAATCTGGACACGTTAGCCACCGCGACCGATATTCCGATCGAAGTCCTCCTACAACAACAAGAATTGCTGCTCGCCAGTTTGAAGGATCGCCCTTGGTCGCAATGTGCCAGCGATCCCCGGGTCGCCGATGTACTGGCCGGCCTATCGATGGCGATGTCTGTCGACAAACCACCGCGCAAGAACTTGGACGCGATCGCCGTCCAGCGGCAGTGGTGGTTGAATGTGAAGCGCAAGGTACAAGGACTCACGCAGCAATTTCCCAAACCTTTTCTCGCGCCGCGCGCCGAAGCGCAGCTTGCGAGCCCCGTCGTACACGAAGGCAAACTAGCGGACGCAGGCATGAATCCGGATGCCGTCGAGAAGATCGACAAAGTGCTCCAAGCGTGGGCGGCGGATACCGATGAAGCCTTTGCCGTGTGCGTGGTGCGCAAAGGGGTGATCGTGATTCATCGCGCCTATGGCACGCGCGATGGCCAACCGATGACGGTGAACACCAAGAGTTGGATGGCAAGCATCACCAAAAGTATGTCGGCCACGTTGATGATGATGCTCGTCGATCAGGGCCTGGTCGATTTGGATGCTCCCATTGAAACGTACCTTCCTGAGTTGAGAAATGTACATGTGCCGACAGCGCTCACCGTTCGCCATCTCTACACCCATACCAACGGCCTGGATAAATGGCCGGGCTGGAGCGACGAAGGGCCTGCTGTGGAAGCGCGCGTCGCGGATATTTATCCGCTGGTAAAGGTCGGCAAGACCTGGGCCTACAACGGGCTAGGCTACACGCTGGGTGGCAAGATTATCGAGAACGTGAGTGGCGAAGCGCTCCCGCAGTTTTATGTGGAACATCTGCTCAAACCGCTGCAAATGGAGCATACCGATGTGCTCGGTACGCATGCCGACGCCCTTAGCGTGCCGCTGGATATCGCCCGCTTTGGACAGCTGCTGCTCAATCGCGGTTCGTATGGCAAACTCCGCTTCATGCAACCGGAAACGTTCGACAAGATGCTGCCGCAGAAGCTCATTGTCACCCTGGGACCCATGGCGACCAAGACCTTCGGCATTGGCCTGGATGGTGCGCCGGATAGTGGCCAGTTCGGCCACGGTGCCGCTAGCGCCGCCACGTTTCACGTCGATACAAACAACGAACTTGTCGTGGTGATGACCCGCAACAAAATCGGCACCAACTACGATAAATACAACGGCCAATTCTTCGAGGCGGTACGCAGTAGCATGGCGAAGTAGCTGCGCTCACTCCCGTTCCGATGCCGGAATGTGAATCACTGTAAGCGCGCAGCTATCCCAAGCTTTGCTGCCGCGACTCACGTTCCACGTGATGTACAGCTTGGTGCCATCCGGTGAAAGCGCCGAGCTATAAGTGCCTTTCAACGTCGCGCCGTATTTTTTCTCATAATACGGATGCAGGCAGGCGATGACTTTTCGCGTGCGGGTTTTGGTATCAAACTGCACCACCGCGCTGCCATCGCGAATGCTGCCACCGTGCGCGCCGGGAATGTAGTAAACGTATCGCCCCACAGCATCGGTATCGAGCGAGGTGATGTAGCCTTCGCCACCGACAGCGGCCGGGCCGAGCGCCTCGATCTTCTCGGTGGCCGTGTGAAAGGCGTACATCGTCGCTTCGGCGCCTTCGCGGCCTTGCGAAACGGTGTAGACGATACCGTTCTTCGTTTCCTGCGTGGCGGCGCGAATACCAATCTCGCCGGGGATTTCCACAGGCGGCTTGTTTGTGGACGGATCGTATCGCATCAGCGCGCCGTCTTCTTTGCCTGCGGTGTAGTACACGCGGCCGGTCGAGTTCGCCAAGATCATGTACCGCGCGGGGCCGTTCTCGCCGCTGTAAAGCAGCTTCTTTTGCTTGACATCATAGGCGAAGAATTGAATGCCTAACGGATCGCTATCGCTGCCGGGGGCGGTGCCGCCGTAGAAGACCAAACGCTCGGGATCGAGGACGCTCGTGGGAATACAATGCTTGGGAACAGGCGCTTGCGTGACGATTTCCGACTTGCCGCTTTGTGGATGAACGCGCACGATCCAATCGCCGCGATAGTGATACTGATCGGTGGTGACTTTGGTTGAACCACGATGGGTTGAACAGTAGAACCAGCCATCGCTACCTAAATCGAGGCGGCTGTGTATCTTGCCAGGGGCATAGTGTCCTTCCGGCAGCGCCAGCAACTTTTTGAGATCGAGCAGCTTACGAAACGCTTTGGTGGCGGGATCGTACTCATAGACAAACGCATTGCCAGCGGGAGCCAGGTGATCGCCGATCGAGGCGTAGTATTTGTCGCCCACCGCTAAACTATCGCCCCAATTCGACCACGGCTTGCCTGGGTAATCTTGCCCGGGGAAATACGCGAAATCGATCGTCGGCGCGGTCTTGGCCATCGTCACGCCCTGGCGTAGCGAGGCCGGCGCTTGCAAGAATTCCGCCGCTTTGTCGGTGACCGACTCTTCCCCACCAGGAAGCTTAGGAGGATAGGTCGGTTCCGCACCGTAGGTGGCGCGAGTGTGCGCAACGACCAAGACCAGCATCAAAATAGCGAAACTTCGCATGATTTACTCCACGTTAATGGTCAGCCGTTGATTGGCTTGGACGTTGTTGCGTTTGATCTCACCACGACCATGTGGCAGGCGAATCACTACATCGACCGCGTCGCGATCCCCCAAACCCAAATGAGCAATCGGCTGTTGGCCGGAACTGTAGCCATAGCCAGCGGCGATTTCGACACAACCCAGCAGTTGGCTGGCGTCGCCGGACTTACCGACAGGATACGCCAACACCCGTGCACCGATGCCATCGCGATTCACTTTTTTCTGCTCGCTACCTTGCACGGCCACCTTCAACCAATGGCCACTTTTGGTTTCATTCTTCAATAGCAGCGCCGGCGCTTCGATCCACCAGCTCGACAGGAACAAGTCGATACGGCCATCGCCGTCGAAGTCGCCGCTGGGTGCCGCCGCTGTGTAGATGATCTTGCCATCTTTGATCATCTTGTCGAAGAAGGTGCCCGTGCGTTGAATCGCGCGATCCTCGGCGTTTGGAAAATCGTTGACGCCGAGCATGCTCTCGACAAACGCGAGCTTTCCACCCGAGGCCGTTTGATTTTGAAAGATCAGCGGATACGTCTTGCCAGCGGCCATTTTGACCATGCTGACATAGATATCGGGGCGGCCATCGTTGTCGAAATCCTGCACTTCCACATGCGCCGCCTTCATCGGCAGCGGGATCAGGCCGCTCTCGGTCGTGGCGTCGGCGAAACTCGGCTGGCCATCGCTAACACTTTGGTTGACGTACAAGCGAATGGGAACCGGTTGCAGCCAAGGCCGCTCGAAGTGATGACCCAGCACAATATCGAGCAGGCCATCACGGTTAACATCCGCAATGACTGCCGCGCTGGTCGTGTCGTCGCCGCTGCCATACTTCCAGGCGGCTTGCAGCGTCTTGCTGGCGGCCTCGGCTTCACGTACCTTCGTGCCTCGTTCATTCAGGAACAAGATTGCTGCCTTCCGCCGCCACAAAGAGCAAATCAGGCCAGCCATCGTTATTCACATCGCCCACCGCCACCCCGAGCGCCGGCAATGGCGGCAGGCCGATCTTCGCGGTGACATCCTCGAACTTGAGCTCGCCGAGATTCCGAAACAGGCGTGAATGTTTTGCCGAGCCATAGGCCAGCGATTCCGCGACGAGCAGATCGAGCAAACCATCGCCATCGAAATCGACCGCCGAGACGCTTCGCCCTCGAAACGCTGGCAGACAAGCGCCGCTAGCGGCGGAAACATCGCTGAACTGTCCCTTACCGTCGTTGCGGAAGAGCTTGTTGTCGGTCGCGGAATGTCCCTCTTTGCCACCGCCGAGATTGGAAAGATAAAGATCGAGGTCGCCATCGTTGTCCAAGTCAACCAGCACCGCGCCGCTCGATCGTGCGGAGACTTGGAGCGCCGCCTGAGAATCGGCGACGAACTTGCCATCCTGTTGCAGCAGCAAGACATTCGGTCGCGTGCCATCTTTGTGGAACGCGCCGACGTACAAATCCAAATCGCCATCACCATCCACATCGCCCCAGGCGGCGGCGTGACCATGCATGTTCGTTAGCGCCTCGCGAACTCCTAGCGATTGGCCCACTTCGCGGAATGCGAGCTGCGCGTTCGATTGCGCCACAGCCGAAGCCGCAAAACATAAACCAACCAACATCGCCAGCAAAAGTGGCGGCAGCATGCGAGAAATCATGGCAGGCTCAAGGGGTAGGAGGGAATGCGCGGCAAGTCGAGCGCAGACCTAGAAGCTACCGCAGCCAGCATTGGAAAACAAGCTTTATCCGACGAGCACCGTCGGCAAGCCCAGGACAATCGTGCCACCATGCGCGCAGGGATCTCCCATCCGCGCGGCGGGACGCCCTTCGAAAAGCACGGTCGGCGCGCCCATCGCGATCGTATCGGGTGGGCCGACACAAACCGCCATATCCCCCAAGCACGCCGCAGGCAAGCCGCCGATTAGAATGGTCGGTGCGCCAGGTCCAGCGATCGGTCCGCCGACATGCGGCACCAAGACGGTGAGCATGGGGCAAACGTGCAAGTCGGTCAGTCGAGCGGCTGGTTGAGGCATGGTGAGGTGAACGTGGTGCTGTGGAAGTAGGGCAGACCGTGTCGTCTGCCTTAAAGAAGATCTTTCCGACGACTAATTCTGTTCGTGGCGATCCCAGTTCCAATCTTCCCAAATCTCTTTGATCACTTGCCGCGAGGGTTGCACGCTGACGGTCTCAGGCGGCGCGACGTGCTCCATCAACTCAGCGCTCAGCATTGCGCCCAATTTGGGATCGAACTTCACTTCCGGTGCCTTCGGCGGTGCCGGTGCCTTCGGCGGGTTCTTCTTGCGTTCGTCGATTTGCTTTTGCAATTCGGCGAGTTTGCGCGATTGTTCTTCCGCGCGCTTTTGAACGTCTTGGGCCACCTCCTTGATCTTGGCGATGGCGTTGGGGACGGCCGTTTCGGCATCGACGCGGGCATTGTCGATCTTCGTGAGGATATCCCCCAGGATCGCGCGTTCCTTTTCGCTTCGCAAGCCTTCATGGACGCGACCAATCGCGCTTTGAAACTTCGATAGCTCTTGCAGAATCTCGCTAAACTCGGTTTGCAGCGACATCGGAATGTCTCCCTACACTTTGTGAACCGTGCGATGAATGGAATCGTTTACTTGGCGGCTGGTTGCGGCAAGGGCCAACGCCCCGTTAAGACTTCGAGCGCCAAGCGAACGAAGTCGTTTTGTCGTGCCGCTACCAAATGGGTCGGCGACTTACGTATCGCCAACTTGACGGCGGTAGCGAGCGATTGCGGCAGGTATTTCGGTTTGGTCGGCACTTCCGGTTGCCCCGCGACGGAGATGCTCCCGCCACTCATGAACACGCCCAGCGCCAAGTTGCCAGCCGGCGTCGCAGGCTTGGCGATTTGTCCGGCGTCGTAGGCAGCGCGCCGATTGGCGTCGCTGGGATCTTGTAACCAGGTCACGACCGCTTTAAGACAAGCGTCAACTTCCGGTGATGGTGCCGGACGATAGTACTGCCACAAGCAAAGACTCGCCCACCACACCGCATCCGTCCGCGGCAAACAGAAGGGAGCAAAACCGACGGCATCCATCCATAGTCCCTCGCGAGCAAGCGCGGCGAGAAACTGCGGCCCTTTAATATCGCCAACGAGCAGATCGTGCGCGGCATCCGTGAGTTCGCAATCGCGGGCGAGTTCTCGGGCGGGCGGACGTTTGACGGCTTCGAGCGTCGCGGTCATGTGGAAGCTCCCATCGCATTGGTGATCGGTTTTGACAGCTGGATATGCGGTTGCGGGGCATCCCAAAAGGCATCGATGCGCGAGATCGACGAACTTGCTTGCTCCGCGCTCGCTGGCGCTGCCCAGAGCATGTTGCCGCTAGCGATCTCACTTCCCCAGCGCAGATATTCGCGGAGGTATTGCTTATACAACGCGGCACTGCGCGTGACCGCCGCGAGATAAACGCAAACTCCTACCAATCGCCCGGTGATGAACGCCTGGGGCGCGACCGGTGGCAAACCTGCCGGAGAAACACTACCGGCGCTAAAGAACGCTGCGCTCGCCAGGCAACCGGCGATGGTGTTGCACGGGCAGCGTTGGCTCCACTCGCCGAGCGCGCGGCGCAAGTCTTCGGTCGGTGTGATGACGAATTGCGTCACCACCTGAAGGACTTCGCGGAGATTCTCTGGCGGAGCATGGCGATACGCATCCCAGGCCGCCAGCATCCCCCACCATAACGCCCTACGCTTGGGCAAACTATGCGCGAGAACGCGTCGCGCATCTGCCAGGCAATCGTGAGCGACGAGGTTTTGATAGAACGCGGCGGATGTGACGTCCGGCGTGAGCAATTGAACGGCGGTCGGCTGAAGCTTGAACTGGCCCCAGGCGATCAACTCTTGCGCTAGCCGGGGAGATTGCTGGCTGCCAGTTGTCGGCGGCGCATGCTTATTCGCCAGCGCGGCGAGCCGCGCGTTGGCGTCGTCAAGCGCCGCTTGCACGTGGGGGGGCAATTGCCACAGCGTTTCACATTCAGGATTTGTTGGTTGCATGTTGTTATTCCCGTAGCTCGTTGGCTAAACCACCATCATGATGGCCGCTTCGAGGCTCTTGGCGGCGTCGATCGTTTCATCGGAGAGTGCCGCATTGAGCACCGCGCCCGCTTCGATTTCGGCTTCTGCGGTCGGTGCCTCTTGAACCACGCCCGCCACGCCCACATTCACTTCCGTTTCGGCGGCCGTGAAGTTGTGACCTTCCGGCGTTAGCTCGCGCGAGCATTCCGCGACATCTTCGACAATACCAGCGGGTGTCATGGTGAAGGAGACTTCACCGACTTTGAACGTGATGGATTCCGGCGTCATCTCGATCATGGAACCGACGCCGGGAGCGCCGACGGAGAGCTTGATGAACTCTGGCTCCATGGTGACAAACGCGCCGATCTCCGGTAAACCGACGCCGAGTTTTACGCTCCCCACCTCGCCTGCCTGGAGCGACGCCGAACCGACCACATCCGCTTCATTGGACAGCGACAAAATTGCCGGACCACTTTGCATCGTCGCGGCCGTGGCGCCGCTGAGGACCAGCGCACTTTCAAGACCGCCCGCTTCCACGGTGATCAGGGGCCCCGTGGATTGAATGTTGATCGATCCCAAGACATGGTGATTGTGATCGCCGATATTCAGGTTGTCGCTGGGCATGAGCATTCCTTTGAGCGTGCGGAGGTGGCGATTGATCGAGTAGGCAGTTCGCGGAGGTAATTCGACTACGCGCTTTCGGCCAGCGCTGCGATC
>JBGSHH010000175.1:0-7040 GCA_041752355.1 Pirellulaceae bacterium
AGCAGGTTTTCGCGGAAGCGACCCTGCTTGCCTTTGATCATGTCGGTGAGCGACTTCAGCGGGCGGTTGCTGCTGCCCAGCACGGGACGCTTACAGCGGTTGTTATCGAACAACGCATCGACCGATTGTTGCAGCATCCGCTTTTCATTGCGGATGATGACTTCCGGCGCGTTCAAATCGACAAGCTTGCGCAGACGATTGTTGCGGTTGATGATACGGCGATAGAGATCGTTCAAATCGCTCGTCGCGAAATTGCCCGAGTCCAACAGCACCAGCGGGCGAAGGTCGGGCGGAATGACCGGAATCACGTCCAGCACCATCCACTCCGGCTTGTTGTCGCTATCGCGGATCGATTCCACGATTTTCAGGCGATTGATCAAGTCCTTCTTCTTTTGCTTGCTGTTGGTCTCGATCAGCTCCTTGCGCAGTTGGGCAGAGAGGGTGACCAGATCCAAGCCACCGAGCAGTTTGCGGACCGCTTCCGCTCCCATGTCGGCTTCAAAGGAGGTTTCGCCCCACTTCTCGCGGGCGGCGCGGAACTCTTCCTCGGTCAGCAGTTGTTGACGTTGCAGGTCCGTCGCGCCGGGCTCGGTGACGACATAATCCTGAAAATAGATCACTTTTTCGAGGCTGCTGGTCTTCATGTCCAGCAAGTTGCCCAAGCGCGAAGGCATCGCCTTGAAGAACCAAATGTGGACGGTGGGCGCGGCAAGTTCGATGTGACCCATCCGCTTGCGGCGGACGCGGCTGTGCGTGACTTTCACACCGCAGCGATCGCAGATCATGCCTTTGTATTTCATGCCGCGGTACTTACCGCAAGCGCATTCCCAGTCCTTTTCCGGTCCGAAGATCCGTTCGCAGAAGAGGCCGTCTTTTTCGGGACGGTAGGTACGGTAGTTGATCGTTTCCGGCTTCTTGACTTCGCCGAACGACCAACTGCGGATGTCGTGCGGACGTGCCAGGCTGATCTTTACCGAGGCGTAGTCGTTAATGCGGTCGTAGGACGATTCTGCTGTGGCCATTCGCGTGCTCCCTTGCTGGGTGGGGATCTGCGTTGATTCGCGTGGGGGATCGTATGTTGTTGGGCATATTCCCCAGCAATGCCGGGGAACAAGGTTGTTCCGGGGTGGTCAGGCGGGCTTCTCGGCGGGGAGAAGTCGCGCCTGCTTAGACCCGTCGTTTTTCAAGCTGGATGTTCAAACCCAGGCCGCGGATTTCGTTGCAAAGCACGTCAAAGCTGGCAGGCGTGCCGGCTTGCAAGGTGTTCTCGCCTTTGACCATGGATTCGTAGATCTTCGTGCGGCCTTCCACGTCGTCGCTCTTGACGGTGAGAAGTTCCTGGAGGATGTAAGCAGCGCCATAAGCTTCCAGCGCCCACACTTCCATTTCTCCAAAGCGCTGTCCACCAAACCGCGCCTTGCCACCCAGCGGTTGCTGCGTGATCAGCGAGTAAGGGCCAGTGCTGCGGGCATGCACCTTGTCATCCACCAAGTGATGCAACTTGAGCATGTAGATGTAGCCAACCGTGGTTTCTTGCTCCATCGGTTCGCCGGTACGACCATCGATCAAACGCGACTTGCCGTGCCGTGGTAGGCCAGCATCGGCGAGAGCCTGATTGATATCCGATTCCGTCGCACCGTCGAACACAGGCGTCACTGCTTGGAAACTGAGGTGAGCGCCAGCCCATCCCAAGTGCGTTTCCAGAATTTGACCCACGTTCATACGCGAAGGCACGCCGAGCGGGTTAAGCATGATCTGTACCGATGTGCCATCGGGCAGAAACGGCATGTCCTCGATCGGCAAGATCTTGGCGATCACACCCTTGTTACCGTGACGACCGGCCATTTTGTCGCCGACGCTGATCACACGTTTGGTGGAGATGTACACCTTCACCATCTGCAGCACGCCGCTGCGGAGTTCATCACCGCGCTTCATGCTGTTGAGCTTGCGATCACGCAGATCGATGGCGTTCTCGACTTCAGGCCAAAACTGCTTGTAAACCCGTTCGGCCTCGGCGATCTTGTCTTCGCTCCGCATCTTGGCGGTGACGGTGCTCAGACGGAAATTCACCGCATGTTCGGCGATGAACTTGGGATCTTGATCCTTCGCAAGTGGCGCGCCGTCCTCGTCGGTCATCGTCTTGCCGCAAGCACTTTCCAGCTCCGCGATGAAGGCGGAGAACGTGGTGGAGATGCGGTTGTTGCCTTCGGTTTCGGCGTCCTTGAGTTCTTTCTCGAAGATCCGCTTCTCTTCTTCGGTGAGGCTCATGCGACGGCTGAACTTTTGCGCGTCGATGACGATTCCTTCGATGCCGGAAGGAACTTCCAGCGAATCGTTCTTCACGTCTTCGCCCGCACGACCGAAAATTGCGTGCAGCAGTTTTTCTTCAGGCGTTAGTTCGGTCTTGCTCTTGGGCGAAACCTTACCGACGAGAATGTCGCCCGGCTTCACGTAGGTGCCGACACGCACAATGCCCGATTCATCGAGATTGCGGAGGGCCTTCTCGCTGACGTTGGGAATGTCGCGTGTGAACTCCTCGCGGCCGAGCTTCGTCTCGCGGATTTCGACGTCGAATTCCTCGATGTGCAGCGAGGTGTAGGTATCAGCGCGCACGATTTCTTCGCTGATGATGATGGCGTCTTCGTAGTTGTAACCATCGAACGACATGAAGCCGACCAGCACATTGCGACCCAACGCCAACTCGCCTTGATAAGTCGCGGCCCCGTCAGCGATGACCTGGCCCTTTTCGACTTTCTCGTGCAACTTGATGATGGGCTTCTGATTCAAGCAGGTCCGCTCGTTCAAGCCTTGGTATTTCTTCAGGTCGTAAACATCGGCGCCGATTTCGATACGCGTGGCATCCACATAGGTAATCTTGCCAGCGCGCTTGGCGCGTACCACCATGCTGCTGTTGCGGGCGACGTCCTTCTCCATGCCGGTCGCCACGATGGGCGGTTCCGTCACAAGCAGCGGCACCGCCTGGCGTTGCATGTTGGAACCCATGAGCGCGCGGTTGGCGTCGTCATGTTCCAAGAAGGGAATCAAACCAGCCGACACACCGACCATCTGGCTCGGAGCGACGTCGATGTAATTCACTTCTTCCGGAGCGACGATCTTAAAGTCGCTGCGGTGACGAGCGATCAAGTTCGGACCCGCGACGAGCTTGTTGTGCTCATCGACTTCCGTATCGGCAGGCGCGACGTAAGCGTCGGATTCTTCGTCGGCTCGCAGCCAAACGACATCTTCGGACATCTTTCCTTTTTGCACCTTGCGATACGGCGTGACCAGAAAGCCGTAGTCATCGACACCGGAGTAAATCGCCAGACTGGAGATCAAACCGATGTTCGTACCTTCAGGCGTTTCAATCGGGCAAATGCGGCCGTAGTGCGAAATGTGGACGTCGCGGACTTCAAAGCCCGCACGCTTACGATTCAAACCACCAGGTCCCAGGGCCGAGAGACGACGCTCGTGCGTGAGTTGCGACAGGGGGTTCGTTTGATCGACCACTTGCGACAATTCACCACGGCCGAAGAAGTATTCGATCGCTGCCGAAATGCTCTTGGGATTGATCAAGCTGCGGGGCGTCATATCTTCGACGTCCTTGAGGCTCATCCGCTCCTGCACCGTGCGGCGCAGTTTCAGAAAGCCTTTGCGGAGTTCGTCGCAAGCGAGTTCGTCGATGGTTCGCAGGCGGCGATTGCCGAGGTGATCGATATCGTCGATCTCCGCGCTTTCACCTTTAGCGAGCAGTTCCATCAAGTACTGAATGGAAGCGATCAAATCTTCTGGACGGAGCGTCATCTCCTTTTCGGAGACGCCCAGGTTCAGCTTGCGATTGAGACGGAAGCGACCGACGCGACCCAGGCGGTAGCGGTTCACATCGAAGAACTTTTCATTAAAGAGCGAGCGAGCCTTTTCCAACTGCGGCGGATTGCCCGGACGCAAACGCTGATAAATGCGGAGCAACGCTTCTTCGTGGCTGCTGGTGGTGTCTTCTGCCAGGCTGTTGAAGATGAGATTGACCTTGGGCGGCGGCATCACTTCGACCTTGTTGATGCCTGCGGTGCAGATCAACTCGGCGGCGTTCTTGGTGATCTTGTGGCCGGCTTCGATGATGATTTCGCCGGCGCGATCGCTACTGGCGGGATAGACGATGTCGTCAACCGCGATCTTGCCTTCGATCTTGGCGGCGCTGCGCCCGTCCACAATCTTTTCGGAGCTGGTCTCGTAGAACGCCTTGATCAATTCGGCATCGGTGCCGTACTTGGGGCTCATCGCCCGTAGCAGCGTCACGGCGGGGAATTTGCCGCTTTGATCGATGCGAACGCTGAGCGCATCCTTCTTCGTGACGTTGATTTCAATCCAGCTACCGCGCTCGGGAATGATACGGCAGCTCGGCAGCTTGCGTTCCGTAGTGCCTTCTTCTTCCTCGACGAAGTCCACGCCTGGGCTGCGATGCAACTGGCTCACCACCACGCGTTCGGCACCGTTGATGATGAACTCACCACCGCCGAGCATGATGGGAATGTCGCCGAGATAGACCTCTTCCTCGATCGGCTGCTCTTTGTTCAGACGCAACCAAATGCGAAAAGGCTGGCCGTAAGTGAGGCGCAATTGGCGGCACTCTTCGGGCGTATAACGCGGCTTGCCGAGCTCGAACTTCAAATAGTCGAGTTTGATTTGCTTGTCGTAGCTCTCGATCGGAAAGATCTCGCGGAGCACGCTTTCCAGGCCTTGGTCCTTACGCTTTTCAGGCGCGACCTCTTCCTGGAGAAAGGCTTTGTAGCTCTCGGTTTGGATTTGGGTCAGGTCCGGCGTGCTAAACGACGTCCTGCCGCTACCGAAACGTCGAATTTCCTTGGGCTGAAGGCGTCGCTGGGCGGAAGTAGCCATACGCGAGAGTGCTCCGTGGGAAGGAAAGTCCTAAGGACAGGGCATGAACGAACGACACCATGAACCCCGAGCGCATAACGCCACAGTGGCCCACGGATCGCAGGTCGAAAGGGGAGCAAAACCAAGGGATGATGCCTGCGCCGGTCGGCACAGGGAATCTCCCCAGAGCATGCGCGCAAAGGTAGCGCAAAAAGCGCGTGCACAATTGTGCGATCGAACCGCTGGTTCGTTCAGCATCAAGGGTCTACCCGCGCCACGCAGCCCGAAACCGTCCGGAGCTACGTGGAGCCAACTGTTGTGCAACCAATCCGCCGCAAACAAAACACGACTGACGACCAACCATTGCGAGCCTACTTGAGCTCGACAACGGCACCGGCCTTTTCGAGGGTCGCTTTGACCTTCTCGGCTTCTTCCTTGGAAACCTTTTCCTTGATCTTGGCGGGGATCGCCTCGACCAACTTCTTGGCGTCCATCAGCGAAGCACCCGTGATCGTCTTCACTTCCTTGACCACGTCGAGCTTCTTGTCGCCGAAGCTGGTCATGACGACGTCAAACTCGGTCTGTGCAACTGCCGTATCTGCGCCGCCAGTTGTAGGAGCAGCCATCATCACAGCGCCGCCAGCAGCGGGCTCGATCTTGTATTCTTCCTTGAGGTAATCGCTGAGCTCCTTGGCTTGCTTCAGCGTCAGGTTTGCGATCTTGTCGCCCAATTCTTTAATGTCCGACATGGCCTGGGTTGTCCTTTCTGACTAATGGCAATGATTTTTCGTTCCCAAGCTGGGAACGTTGTTGAACTCGTATCTAAATTGACTAAGCGGCTGGTGGTTCGGTCGGTGCGGCTTCCGCAGTCGTTGTCGCTTCGGCAGGCACGGCCTCGGCAGCGGGCGAATCTTCGCCAGTTGCCGATTTGACAGTTCCAGCACCTTCTGATTTCTTTTCGATCTGACTCGCCAAAGCACCTGCCGGGGCAAGCAACTGCGAGGACAGTCCCGAGCCAACCGACAAAATCTGGCCGACCAGCAAACTGAGTTGCTGAGCGCGATTGGGCCACTTGCTCACTTCCACGACGCGTTCGGCCGAGAGGTGTTCGCCGTCCATCACGCCGGAGCGCGTTTGGAACTTTTCGAACTCCTTGCCTTGGTGCAGCTCTGTGATTTCCTTAGCGAGCGAGATGAAGTCTTCGCTCCCCCAGCAAACCGCCACCGCGCCATCGGTGCCTTCAAAGGCGGGCGCGAGCGCCGTTTCCTTCAAAGCCCGACGAGCCAGGCTGGTCTTCACGACCAACAGGCTGATCTTCTTGTCACGCAGACGCTTCCGCAAGGCGTAGGTCTGGGCCGAATCCAAGCCGATCACGTCCACCAACAAGGCTTCATTGACGCCTTCAAGGCGACGGACGACTTCATCGGAAATGAGTGTTTTGACGTATTTGCTCATGGAATTGCTCGGAGGTTCAGGCGATTACCGCCACTGGCTATGTCTATGTGTTCTGTGGATCGCGAATTAAGCGGCGATGAGCACACCGGGGCTCATCGTGGCGCTGATCGAAATGCTCTTAACGTACAAGCCTTTGACCGTATGTGGCTTGAGGCTGTTGATGTAGTTCATGAAAGCTTCGATGTTCTCGACAAGCTTGGTCGGTTCGAAGCTGACCTTGCCGACCACCGCATGGACGATGCCAGTGGCATCATTGCGGAACTCGACCTTACCGGCTTTGTATTCCTTGACGACGCGCGCCACATCGGCGGTGACGGTACCAGCACGGGGCGAAGGCATCAGGCCACGAGGGCCAAGCACGCGTCCCAGCGGACCGACCAAACCCATCATGTCCGGGGCGGCGATGCAAACGTCGAAATCGAGGAAGCCATCCTTCACCTTGGCGGCGAAGTCTTCCTGACCGACGAAATCGGCCCCTGCCTCCTCGGCGACTTTGGCGAGGTCACCTTTGGCAAAGACGGCGACGCGGAGCGTCTTGCCGATGCCGTGGGGCAACACAACCGAGCCGCGCACCAACTGATCGGCTTGCTTGGCGTCGATGCCCAGTCGCATGTGGATTTCGACCGTTTGATCGAACTTGGTGGTGCCAAAGGTCTTCAGCACGTCCACCGCTTTCGCCAAGGGTACGGCTTCGGCCGGAGCTTTGGTCGCCA
>JBGSHH010000176.1:0-1821 GCA_041752355.1 Pirellulaceae bacterium
GCTCACTCATCCAGCCCCTTAATCCGCATGTACTGCTCAGGCGGATGCAGCTTGGCGTCGTAGACGGCGACGATACCGGCATCGACAAGCGAGCGGCGAATGCGCGGCGTGGCGCCAAAGCCGTTGTAGCTCACGCTCGACGGATCGAACGGGTGCCAACTGAAGATGCCATCGGAGCCGCGCACGCGACCATACCAATCGCGCCCCGGCGCGAACTCGCGCACGTGCTTGTTGGCGGTCTCGTGGCAACGCATGCAACTATGCGACTCGACTTCGATGAAGCCTGCGTCGTAGCCAGCGGGAATCACGTGAAAGCCGGCGTCGGTCGTGGGGGCGGCGGTATAAATATCGTTCGTCCCCTTACGCCACAACTCGCCATGCGCCGAACGAAAGGGGGTTGTCGTGAGCAATTCAATGACGAGCTTCTCATCATCGATCGCTGGTAACGAATCGACTCCCATTTCCTGCGCGAGCACGCGGTAGGGATGACTATCGTAGAGGTGTCGCGACGGCAGTTCTTTGTCAGTCGTGAGGTGCGATACGAGCGCCGCGAGTTGGGGCTGTTCTTTCCAATCCGTGCGCAGTTCCTGCACTCGCTCGGCGAGATCTTGCGCATTGGGGAAAGGACGAAAGGCATCCACTTCCCACGCGCGCTGTTCGCGAATGCGCAGCCGCACTTCAAACGCCACGGCGCTGCCATCCTTCGTCTTTTGACAAAGCACTTCGCCGAACACCGTGCCAACCGGATAGATCCACGCGTAGCCGCGCGAGGCGTCGTAACGCAGCTGCTTGCGATAGTAGGTCACAGGCAGCGTCTGGCCAGCTTCATCTTGCGGCAACCAGAGGAAGCGAAACGTGTAGAGATTGCGACTGCGATGCGTGCCAGCGGGCGTGCCCCAGGGAAACTCGCGATTGCCATTGCCGTATGGCTCGCCCCGATCGGCCGAGATGTTGTAATAAGCCGTATGCACCCCAGGCAAACTACCATCCCAGTCTTGATGGCAGCGCGGCATCTCCTCTTCGGTATAGAACAGCACGCGTTCATCGGCCAACAGCGCGGCGACTTTTTCATCGGTGATCTTGGGGAGCAGCTTGCGCAGTCCCGCTTCCTTCTGCGCCGACATCAGCTTAAACGGCGCAGGCGATTGGTCGGCGGCAGTCGCGCTGACTGTTCCCAAACCGATCCACAAGGTGAAGAGTAATAGCGTTCGTTTCATATGGGGGTAACACTCCAATGCGTTGTGCGGACTGACGGTCAACGGCAGCGCTCAGCGCGCGCACCGTGAACCGCGCGAATTCCATTTGGTAACCACTCCGCGACAAGCGCGTCGCGAGCGGAACGTCCATGCGGCGATTTCCATCACCATCAAGTCGTGCAAGTGTTCGACAACCAATCGCCAGCACTCAGCCCCAGATAGCGACCGACGATTATGCTTGACCGACAAAACGACTCGCACCTTGGCTCGCGGTTCGTGCGAGCCTTCTCGTTGTTACAACACCGCGCCACGCGCGAACTTCCATGAGGCAGGGTTTCGAGCAGTGCATCCAACACCGCCGGCGGGAACTAGTCACCAGCAAACTTTCACCAGATCCTACAGATTGTCACAGCCGTTCGCAATCAGCTGTCAGTAAGAGGCGCAAATCGGCGAATATGGGTAGATAGGGAGATCTGCAGATGCAGAGGCCCTTGTTAACTTATTTGCCGGTTTATGGCGACTATGTTATGGTGCTGCCATTCACAACAGGGAGGGTTGAACGATGAGCCTACGAACTGTGGGATATCTAGTCGCAATTAGTGCGCTATCACTTTTGCCGGGCGTA
>JBGSHH010000177.1:0-6601 GCA_041752355.1 Pirellulaceae bacterium
TCCGACTGGGAAACGGTAAACTTGGGGCGATGCATGGCTCCCTCCGTGGATGTTGACTGTTGCAAGCAACAGTCTGCGGAAGAGCCATGCATTCTCAAATATCAAAAAGTGGGAAGTACTGAGGAATGTCTGCCCCACCAAAACAGGAATGTCTGCCCCACCAAAACTGGAGTGCCTGACGCACCAAAACTGGAATGTCTGGCAGACAGGAAGGGCATCGCGAGATCACCCTTTTCCCCTTCCATCCCATTACTTGAACAGCACACGGTAAATGTCGTAGAAGAAGGCCACGCAGGCGACCAACAATGTCAGACAAAAGGCGACGATCGCGAATCGCTCAAAGCCAAAGTGGCGAACGAGCGCGAACAGGATGCACGCGCCGGTAATCACGATCAACATCGTGCGCAACTTGAATTGCCTCCACTGGGAACCGGCCGCGGGAGCGAAGATCGCGAAGCAGATGCCCAAGGCAAGCAAGCAGAGGATGATCGAGGGAAGGTACTCCATGGTCACAACGGGAATGCCAGTGGAAGCAGTGAAACAACGCGATGGTGCGGCTCGTGGAACTCGCCACACCCTACTTTTTGCCTAGCGCTTCTTTGGGTGTCAGGTTGGCGCTCCACCACGCGGGATAGGCGGCGCCGCCGACGCCCACGAGGACGGCAATGACGATCCCTTCGATCATCACGCCGAACGAGATATCGCCTTGCACGACGTTGGCCGTCATGGGGAACGTGCTGAGATAGCGAATCAGGAGCACGGCACAGAGCACGCCGACCACGGCACCACCGAGGCTCAGCAAGAGTGACTCGCACATCACCATCCACACAATGCGCCACTTCCGCCAACCGATCGCGCGCAGCACGCCGATCTCTTTGGTGCGTTCGTAGACCGACATCACCATGGTATTGAGCATGCCGACCGAACCAATCACCAACGCGATGGCCGCCACGACCCAGGCCATCGCCTTGGACATTTGAATTTGCTGTACCGTATCGATGAACTCTTGCGTCAACTTGGCGTCCACGTCGGGCGAGAGGAGCATGATTCGTTTGGCTAGCCCGCGGAGTTGGCTCTGCGACGAGCCCGGTTTCGCGTGAATGAGGTAGCCTGTCACCTTGCCCGGTCGATCGGTGAGCCGTTGCAATTCGCTCAAGAGCACGACGACGGAGCCGTTTTCATAAACGCTGAAACTTTCAAACACCCCTTCGACCTGAAACTCTTCGCCATAGAGCAGCACTTTGTCGCCGACCTTTTTGCCGAGATTGGCAGCCAGCACATGCCCCAGCATCGCCTTGTGTTCATCGCCTTGATGGAGCCGCCGCCCGGAAGTCGTTTTGACCTGGTCGTACATGGCGGCGTCGGGTGCCCAGCCGTTGATGAGGACCGTATAGAGATTCTGCTCTTCAAACGCGATCACATCGACCAGGCCGCCGTCGATGCTATCGACCCCTTCGAGCGCGATCATCTTTTCGCGGAAGCTTTCATCGATGCCGCTATTGACGCGTTGGTTGCCACCTTTGCGCTGCACGACCATGTCGACGCCGCGCTCGGTGTAGAGATCGGACAGCGAATCCTCGAAGCCGCGCGAAACACCCACCAGCGCCACGACCGCCGTCACGGCGACCGAAAGGCCAAGCATCGTCAGCAGCGAACGTGCGGGGCGCCGCGTGAGATTCTTCCAGATGAAGCTGATAAAACCCATAAGTCTCTTTGGTCTCGCGCGGGGCCGTTACCAGCCGGAAGAACCGTTCTGGTCGTTCACGATTTTGCCGTCGCGAATCGAGATGATCCGTTCCGCCCGCTTGGCGACTTCGGTGCTATGCGTGATGACGACGAGCGTCAGACCATGCTCGCGATGCAGATTGTCGAACAAAGCCAGCACGTCGCTGCCGCTCTTGGAATCGAGATTGCCTGTCGGTTCGTCGGCCAAAAGCAGCGCCGGTTGATTGGCGAGCGAGCGCGCGATGGCAACGCGTTGGCGTTCACCGACCGACAGCTTCAAAGGCAATTGATTGGCACGATGCGTCATCGCCACGGAAGCGAGCAATTCATTCGCGCGCTCGATGCGTTGCTTGCCTGTGAGATTGGTCTCGAACATCGGCACTTGCACGTTCTCGACGGCCGTGAGCGTCGGCAGCAAGTAGAACGACTGAAACACAAAACCGAGTTTTTGCGAGCGAAAACGATCGAGATCGGCCAACTTGGAGAGGGGCTCCCCTTCAAAAAAGATCTCGCCGGAGCTGGGACGATCGAGCGCGCCGAGCAAGTTCAGGAGGGTCGATTTGCCGCTGCCGCTGGGGCCCATGATGGCGACGTATTCGCCTCGGCGAATTTCGAGGGACACGTTTTCCAGCGCATGCACATCGCCATCGGGATAGAGCCGGCTGATATTCTCCGCCCTAAGTACGGAGGGGGCGCTGGGCGCAGCGGCTTTGGTATCGGTGGCGTTACTCATAGCGCAAAGCCTCGGTGGGGGGCAACGTGGCGCCCCGCCACGCAGGATAAATTCCGCCAAACAAGCCGACAAACAGTGCCATGAGCAGGCCAATCAACAGCACGCGCGGCGAGAAGTCGCCATGCACCATGCCCGGGACCAGCGACAAACGCGTTAGGAAGGTAGTCAAACCAATGGCGATTAAGGTGCCGACGACCGCGCCGCAGAGGGTGAGAAGCATCGACTCGCCGACAATGAGTGTCATGATGCGTTGCTTCCGCCAGCCGAGCGCCCGTAGGACACCAATCTCCTGCGTCCGCTCCAATACCGACATGATCATGGTGTTCAAAATGCCGACGCCGCCGATAACTAGCGCGATCGCCGACGTCATCCATGCCATGCCTTGCGCGAGGCGGAGTTGGGTATTGCTATTGACGAAATCCTGTGTCGGCATGGCGGCCAGACGCATCGACTTACCTTCTTCATCGCGCAAGCCTTCTACTTTGCGACGAAGTTCTTCCACCAGGATTTGCTTGTCTTCGTTGGGCAGACTGTTGACGGCGATTTGGAATTCGGTGACTTGCTCAGGGCGATCCATCATCTTTTGCAAGCTCCCCAGTAGCATCACGGCGGCGGCGTTTTCGATGGGGCTTTTGGCGTCGAAGATGCCAACCACTTTGAACTCGTGCGCGCCGAATTCGAATATATCGCCGACGTGCTTTCCCTTTTCTTCCGCGAGACCAGTGCCAAGCAACACACCTTGTTCGTCCTCGGCGGTGAGTTTGCGACCCTCCAGCAACTTCAGCGAATCAAAGGCGAAGCTATCGGCCTGCCAGCCGCGAATCGGCATGGTATCGAGTTCCGTCAAACTGGCCGCCACAGCACGGACATGGGGCAGCGCGCGAATGCGATCACCAATGGATTCGCTCAAGGTACTCGTCAAGCGATCGGCCACACCGGCTCTTACCACAACCAGATCAACGCCCCGATTTTGATACATCGACATGAGTGATTGCGTGAAACCGCTCGTCACACCCAACAGCGCCACGACCGCAGCAATCGCCAGCGCCACACCTAGCACCGTCAGCAGCGACCGCACGCGGCGTCGCAGGACATTGCGATAGATGATGGTGAGAAAGCCCATGTGCGTCGGCGAGGAGTTGAAGGTTGCCGTTTTGGTAAGCCCGTTAGCGTAGAGGAATTACGCTAGTTGTCCAGAGCGCTCCGCCCCCGCAGGAGGTAGCTAACCCTGTGACAAAACCCCATTAAACCACTGCATTTCTGCGGCGATTCCATCCGCCAGGGTCGGCTGCTGCAATTCCGCTGGCAATACCCCCCAGGCGTAGGTTTCGACCTCAAAATGCGTCACATCGCTGTGCGTCGCAACAGCCGTAAGTGTCGCCAGAATATCGGCTTGCGATGTGCGCAAGTGCCCAAATTGGGACAGATAGACGGGGACGTGGAAGTGAATATGCCAGCGACTGGTGAGGTGTTGTGCGGCGTCTCCCACGCTCGCCAGCGCCAGCGGCAGGTCCTGGAAGAATTGCGACGATCCATCGGCCGCCTGAATCACCGTTTGATGCAAGTAGCGGGGCTCGTTGAACGTGGACAATTGCCCCAGAGCCGCCACGCGATCGTCCGGCGAAAGGCTACCGAAATCGACACAAACCGCCGACGACACCTGCACCTTGCCGATGCCAATGCCGGCCGCCTTGAGGTTGGCGATCATGGCGGCTTGATCTTCAAACATCACCGCCGCATGGCAAACGTCGTGGCAGACGCGGATGTAGCGCCGCACGCGGTCGGCATCGTGGCCATCGAGCAGAAACTGGGTGAAGTAATCGATGGCACCCGCGCTGGTGTCAAATACGCAGCCCGGCTCCGGTTCGATGCAGACCGTCATCAAGCGGCCGCTTTGCTCTTCGAGCCGCTCCAAGCGCTCGGCTACTTTCTTGAGTTGCACACCTGCCCTGGCGAGTTGCTCGCGCGACGGGACGGGACGCCCCCAAGCAATCGGCAGGGTGGAGATACTGCCGATTTCACCCGCTGGCAGGAGTTGATCGAGGATCTCGACGAGCTGCAGCGTATAGGCGAGACGTTCCGGTTCCCACCACGTTGGCTCATAGACACGATGTTTCACCACGGGCTGATGAAAGTCGCCATAGGGAAAGCCGTTGAGCGTAAACGGCAACAAGCCCTGATCCGCCAGCCAACCGGCAAACTCCACCACGCCCTGCTCGGCGACGAGTTTTTGAGCCGAATTGGCCGAGAGCCACACGCCAATTCCCATGGTCTGGGTCGGCGCGACGCGCTCCCGCACTCCCACGGCGTGCTGCGCGAGATTCGCTTTGGTCTGCTCCCAATTCGCGCCGGCGTGGACGTTGGTGCAATAGCCTGTGCGACGAACGGACATGGGAGAGCTCCCTGATGAGGTGCGAACAATGCGGATTTGCAGCTTAGGGGACAGGGCGAGCCGTGGTCAACCGTCCGCCGCGTTAAAGCCTCGGCGGACATAATTGGATATTGACATCCTATTTGAATTTGCTATTCTAATTGGTATCCACAAACCCGCCTAGTTCCGCCTCCCGTGAGGTAACGATGCAGCGTTCTCACCTACTGCTCGTCGCAACCATGATGGTTGCCATCCCTTTACTATCGATCTCGTCGGCATGGGCACAGGACGACTTCGAGCGTCCGCCGATCGAGTACAGCAAATCGACGCCCGACAACGCCATCAGCCGCCTGCAAGCGCGGCTCGCCGCTGGTGAAGCGAAGCTGAAGTACCGCGCGCCGCATGGCTATTTGGAGTCGTTTTTGGCGGAACTCAAGGTGCCACAATCGTCGCAAATGCTCGTGTTTTCCAAGACCAGCTTGCAACGCCAACGCATCACGCCCGAAACACCGCGCGCGATCTACTTCAACGATGAGATGTATATCGGCTTCTGTCAAAATGGCGAGGTGCTGGAGATTTCCGCCGCCGATCCGCAACTCGGCACGGTTTATTACACGCTCGATCAGGAGGAAGTCGCCAAACCGGAAATCATTCGGCAGACCGACAACTGCCTAATTTGTCACGGGTCGTCGCAAACGCAAAACATCCCTGGCCATGTCGTTCGTTCGGTCTACTCCGATGCCAGTGGTCAGCCCATTCTCTCCAGCGGCTCGTTTCGGATCGATCAGACGAGTCCGATTGCGCAACGTTGGGGTGGTTGGTATGTGACCGGCACGCACGGCGAGCAAAAACATCTCGGCAACACGATCTTTCGCGATCGTCGTCGCCCAGAGGATCAAGATGTCAGTGAGAGCATGAACCTGACCGACCTCGGTGCGCGGTTCGATCCGCGCGAGTACCTTTCGCCGCATAGTGATATCGTCGCGCTCATGGTGCTCGAACATCAAGCCATGGGACACAATCTCATCGCCAGGGCGAACTTCACCGCGCGACAGGCGTTGCATTACGAAGCGGCGCTCAATCGCGATTTGGGTGAGCCCGCCGATCATCGTTGGGAAAGCACCACCAGCCGCATCAAAAGCGCTGGCGAGCCGCTCGTGAAGTACTTGCTATTCTGCGAAGAAGCGAAACTCACCGCCCGCATCACGGGCACCAGCGAGTTCACCGCCGAGTTCGTCGCGCAAGGCCCGCGCGACAAGCAAGGTCGTTCGCTCCGCGACTTCGATTTGGAGCATCGCATGTTTAAGTATCCCTGCAGTTACTTGATCTACACTCCTTCGTTCGACGCCTTGCCGCCCATCATGCGCGACTATGTTTATGCTCGCTTCTGGGACGTGCTATCCGGCAAAGAACAACACGCCGACTTCGCTCATCTCACCGCCGCCGATCGTCAAGCGATTTTGGAGATCATCCGCGAAACGAAGCCGGACATGGCGAAGAATTGGAAATAGAATCGCATCAATTTAACGCGCATTCTCCTGGTCCTCCGAACTAGGAAAACCAGGTCCAAGAAACATTTGCCAGCGCCAGTCGTCTCGCGGTATGATCGCGAGCATCCAATTCAACCTCAAGGAGTCTTCCCATGATTCGCGTGGCGCGCTGTTGGTTGTGGCTGGGACTAGGGATGTCATTGCTCATCGGCGGCCCAGCGGCAGCTGACGAACTTCTCATCTGGCCGCAGTTTCGTGGGCCAGCGGGGCAGGGGGTCAGTA
>JBGSHH010000178.1:0-31900 GCA_041752355.1 Pirellulaceae bacterium
CCGGACGATTTGGAATTCACGTTGGCAGTGGCGGAGAATGTCGCGCTGGCGCTGAAGAATTTGACGCGGCAACTCGAACTCGCGGAGAATTTGTCGGCCACGCAAAGCGAAATCGTGCAACTGCGAAAGCGCCTGGGGGCCGAGAGCGAGATCGTTGGCACGAGCGGCGTGGTCACCAAGTTGCAGCAAGAAATCATGCGTGCGGCTCCCAGTCGCGCCACGGTGTTGGTGCGCGGCGAGAGTGGCGTGGGCAAGGAATTGGTCGCGCGTGCAGTGCATTTCAACAGCCCGCGTAAGAAAGGGCCGTTCGTTTGCTTGAACTGCGCGGCGTTGACGGAAACACTGTTGGAAAGCGAACTCTTCGGCCACGAGCGCGGCGCGTTTACGGGCGCGACCGAGCGCAAGATCGGCAAATTTGAAGCGTCGCACCAAGGGACGCTGATGCTGGATGAAATCGGCGAGATGAGCCCCGCCATTCAAGCCAAGTTCTTGCGCGTGCTGGAGGGGCATCCCTTTGAACGCGTCGGTGGCAGTCAGGCGATCAAGGTGGAAGTGCGCGTGATTGCGGCCACCAATCGCGATCTGGAGAAAGCGGTGGAAGCAGGCGTGTTTCGGCGCGATCTGTACTTCCGCTTGCGCGTGGTGGAGATTTTCGTGCCGCCGCTGCGCCGCCGTGGCGACGACGTGATTGAACTGTCGCAATACTTTCTCGAGCGCTTCAATTCGGAAACGGGGCGACGCATTCGCGGCTTCTCCAGCGAAGCCTTGAAGATGATGAAGCAGTATCGTTGGCCAGGCAACATTCGCGAACTGAAGAATGTGATCGAGCGCGCGGTGGTGCTGGCGAGAACGGATGTCATCGAGACGGATGATTTAACGCTCACGTCGCTGGCGACGGCCGGCGAGACAGGCGATGTGCCGATCACGTCGCAAGGCTATCAACCGCTGACGCTCGACGAGATCGAGCGCCGGCACATTCTAGATACGCTCAATTCCACCAACTGGAATAAGAGTCGCACGGCGGTGATTTTGGGGATCGAGCGTTCGACACTCGATCGCAAGATTCGCCGTTACAATCTGCAACAACTCGGTCCCGCGGTCGATGCCTAACGGTTGCGCGGACTGTGACGATTGTCCAGCGCGGAAGTATTTTCCATAGGGGAGGCGCGACATCGCCCACGATCGGATTCCGTAACCGATACTTGCCAGACGTTTGCGCGATGTTTCCTGCCGCCATCGCGGCCCTCACCGATCAACCTACCGTCCGGAGTCTCGCCATGTCGACCGCTACGTTGGAAGCAGAACCGATTGCCGGCTTCGCCGAACCACGACTCGTGAAAGCGGTTGCGGATTCGGTCAACAGCGCGCTAGGCATGTGTGGAACCGCGGCGCATTGCGTCGGCGTGGCAGCGGTGCCAACGCGCGAATCAGGCTTGATCACCGGCATGATCGGCGTGCATGGCAAGGTGTCGGGCTTCATCACGGTGAATATGTCGGAACGGATGGCGGTCCGCGCGGTCAATGGCTTGTTGCAAGATTCATTCACGCACTTGACCAATCAAGTGGTCGATGGCGCAGGCGAAATCACGAATATCATCGTCGGCGGCATCAAGTCGGGATTAGCAGGCTCGCCTTGGTCGTTCTCGCACATGACGGTGCCTTCGGTCATCATCGGCAAAGGGTATCAAATCGCGTACGCGCGCGGTTTGGACTTTTTGTGCGCCACGTTTGAACATGAAGATTTGGAAGCGGTGATGCTGGAAGATCGCTTGTTGCAAGTGAGCATCTCGCTTTTGAAGCTGTAGTCAGCGAGCGATTAGCGGCGATCATGCCGTCGATAGTAAGTCGCCAAACGATCCGGCGAAACGCCGCAGGCGTGGGCCAGCAAGATGCCCCAGTTGCGCAACGTTTGGCGAACAACGCCGTGGCGCTGCCAACGCCGAGCGCTCACGTGCAGTGGCCCAGGCAAGAGTTGCGGAGGGCCAACGCGCCGCAATTGTTTGGAAAGAAGTAGATCCTCGAGCAGCTTCGTTTCGGGGAAGCCATGCAGGCGATCGAACTGTTCGCGGCGCATCCAAATCCCTTGATCGCCATACGCGATGCCTCGCCAACGGACACGCCCGGCATTGCCGGCTTCCAGCCAACGGTAAAGAAAGCCGGCAGCATCGATTTGCTGTCGGAATGCTCCCCATGGATGATTCGTGGCGGCGAGTGCGGCGCGGATTTGATGGACCGCATCAGCCGCCAGCCAGGTATCCGCATGGAGGAACAGGAGTACATCGCCCGTGGCAGCCACAGCACCGGCGTTCTGTTGAACGGCTCGTCCCGGCGAGGAGGAGATCACGCCAGCGTGATGCTCGGCGGCGATTTGCGCGGTGGCATCGCTACTGCCGCCATCGGCAACGATAACTTCATCGCCTCCCGCTGCCCAGGCGCGCTCAACGGCCAGCGCGATGTTCGCAGCTTCGTTCAACGCGGGAATGACGATAGAAATACGCATCGGGCAGAATCCGTTTCTGCCCTAGCGTAAGCCAACGGGGGAGCATCGCAAGTGCGAGCGCTACAATTAACGCTCGCTAACGGCGGTGGCGGTCGACGTTCCCGCCTTCGCCTGACGTTCGATCGCGTCACCGATCAGAGTTTGGACGGTCTGTTCGCTTTGAGCGCCAGTCAGTTGCTGGCGTTCCCAACCCTTATCCGTCTTGGTGAAAAGAATGAGTTGCGGAATCGAACCACCACGCATCAGGCTGCGGGCAATGCGGTCTTCGCGATCAGTGTTGATCATCGAGAAGGCGACTTTCTTGAGCGCTCCCGAACGTTCCATGCGCGCGATCGTGCCATTCTTCATTGTTTGGCAAGCGGGACACCAATCGGCACCGACCAATACCAAGAGCGGCTTGCCGTTCGCTTCATGATCCTTAAATGCTTCCTCATAGGTTTGCGCGCCGGTGGTCAACAGCGCAGCCTGCAACAACATCGTGGCAGCCAATCCAGTCATCGTAAAGAATTCCTTTAGCGGCGAGAGGCGACCATCAGCCAGCACCAAGGCGCGCCTTCCATAGGTCGCAAACCCCTTGGGCAAATCCTAGTAATGATCGCAGAGCAAAACGGTGGGAGAGGTATTTCCCGATCGGTCAACACGCTAGCGAAATCTGCTAAAGTTTGCCGATCAGGTGAAATGTAGGGATGGAGTATAGGTGATTCCTAGAACCGTTCAACTCTTGACGATGACAAATTCGCTAGCATTGCCAGCCAGGGCGATCCGCTCAACCAGGGGGACCTAATTGTTGTTAGCTTCGCAAACCTCACGGTGGCAAGTACTTCTGCGGGTTACACGCACGATTTGTATTTGAGTGTCCTCTAGGACGTCGGCTATAATCGGCGGCATCACGCAGCGAAGCGGGCAGCCGTCGCTGCCACTTTAGGTGGGTTCTGGTGGCAGTTGCGTCCAGGGAAAGAAGCGCGGATGAAGTTACGCATTGGCATTATTGGTTTGGGCGATGCTTGGGAGCATCGGCATCGTCCGGCGTTGCGCTCGTTGGGAGATAGATTCGAGGTGCGCGCGATCTGCAGCGATGTGGCGCTCTTGGCGGAGCAAGCCGCCCGCGAGTTTAACGCCCAACCTGTCGATGGCTTTCGCGCGCTTACCGAGCGGGACGACATCGACGTCATTCTCATCCTTTCGCCGGAATGGTATGGCCTGCTGCCAATTGTGGCTGCTTGCGATGCTGGCAAAGCGGTGTATTGCGCGGCGGGTCTTGATATCGATCCGGAACAGGCCCGTCAGTTGCGCGATCGCGTGCACGACTCCGGCATTGCGTTCATGGCGGAGTTCCCTCGGCGGCAAGCGCCAGCGACCTTGCGCTTGAAGGAGTTGATCTGCACTCGCCTGGGCAAACCGAAACTGTTGTTTTGTCATCAGCGACGGGCCGTCGATACCAAGTCGAAAGGACGCAAGAAGGGTCCCCAGCCGATGTCGGAGACGCGCGAGATGATGGAACTTGTTGATTGGTGCCGCTATGTCGTCGGCGAGGAACCGACCTCCGTGGTAGGTGTGCGTCACTTCGCGCCGACCGAAGGAGAACGCGACGACTATCAAATGATGAGCCTCGATTTCTCGCCCTCAGGCCAACCCGGCTCGGGGGCGACGGCACAGATCAGTTCTGGCCACTACATCCCCGCTAGTTGGCCGGAAGCTGTTTCGTTTCGCCCCGCAGCGGCGCTGCAAGTCTGCTGCGAAAAGGGAATCGCGTTTGTCGACTTGCCCGCCACGCTGACTTGGTTTGATGAAGCGGGACGTCACATGGAATCGCTCGACAGCGAACGCCCGGTCGGCGAACAGCTCTTGATGCTCTTTCATCGCGCGGTAACGAGTTTGGTGCGCAAGACCAGCGATCTGGAAGATGCCTATCGCGCGCTGCAGGTGGTGCTGGCCGCGCGTCAGAGCTTTACCGAACAACGGCGAATCATGCTTGATTTATAGGGTACTTAAGGCAGACAGGATTGTCGCTCCCACCCGAGAACTTACAACTCGTCAATGGAATCGAGGTCTTTGAGTTCTTCGATCCAGAGGCGAATCTCATTGGGATACTCGCTCGACATGTTGCCAAAGACCAATTGTCGATGAAAGGCAGCGGCACCTCCCTTAAGCATTTCGGCGGCTTCCGCATCGGGAAATCGCTTCATTGGATCGGCAGCAACCAGACCGCGGCAGAAGTTCATCAAGAGCTCATTGCAGGCGACATCTTCCGGCAGGATCTCCGGCAAACGTTGGGCCAGCATCCGTTTCGCTTCTAAGAGTTCGCGATAGGTGGTCAGTCCGGCGAAAGGAGGGCGCCCCGCCATGAGTTCAATCAATATATAGCCGAGTGATGCCAGGTCGCTGCGCGGCGTGACATCGCCCCCTTCCAGCACTTCTGGCGCGGCATAGGTTGGTGTGCAAGTGCGTGCGGCAGGTGGATCATCCATTTCAAACGCGGAACCAATATCGATCACCTTCGCACTGCCGGTCCGCTTGAGCATCACGTTGGAAGGCTTGATGTCGCTATGCACCACGCCTTCACGATGCAGCGACGCCAGCGCCGCCAAACAATCGCGGACAATCGCCACCGCGACGCCCGGCTTCATCCGCGGTTGCATGGGACCTTTGGTGACGATCACGCGATTGATGTATTCCCAACGCCGATCACTAACGCGGTCGCGGACGCGATCGAGCATTTGCGGCCGCAGCAGTTGACTCAGGTCATAACCATCGATCCATTCCATGACCATCATGCGAATGCGATTGCGGTCGACGAAATTCTGTACATCGAGCAGATTATCATGTTGAATCGTCGCCACGCGCGCCGAAACGCGGGCGACGCGAACCATCGCCTCATCGTAGGAGCGCGCGTCGGTATAGCGTTCGGGCGAGAAGATTTTTAAGGCGACTGGCAGCGTAAAACCATCTGCGCCGCGTCGCTCTGTCAGATAAACCACACCCTGTCCACCCGAGCCTAGCAAACGAAGCAAGCTATGATGAATGGTCCAGTTCAATCGCTTCTCGGAAACGATTTTCTGATAGTGTTCAATCAACTCGAGCCCGTCGCGCGTAGGCGGCGGAAGTTGCCCCCCAGGGGTGAGCGTTGGGAAGAGATCATGACGAGTAGTAGTTAGCATGGTCCAACGACCTCGCGGAAGAGGCCGAACACGCGGAAGGAGAGGCGATCCGTCCACAGTATCTTAACGGTATCGCTGCGCCTGCGGCAAGATGATCTCGCCGGGATGTTCGGGAGCAAGAGACGAACCCTTGCGCCGAATTCGCGTTTCTACGGGGCAGCCCGCCAATTGCGGGCAACTTGCGCCGGAAAGCCAAGTTGCTTGTCAACCAGATTCAGCAGTGGCTCATTGGCCCTATATCTTCGCAAATTCTCGCACAGGAAGTCCGTGGTATCGTCGACCCGCTTCGCCGATTGCGCTCCGACGTGCGGTGTGATAATGACATTGGGCAAGTCCCACAATTTGCTTTCGACAGGCAGTGGCTCGACCTCTGTCACATCCACGCCAGCGCCCCAAAGCTGGCCCGTCTCCAAAGCGGCGATCATTTCGCTTTCCACAATCACTGGCCCGCGCGCCACGTTGATCATGATACTGCCGTGTTTCATCTTGCTCAGTTCCTGCCTACCAATCATCCCTTGCGTGCTGGCATTAAGCGGCACACAGAGAATGATGATATCGACCAGGCCCAACATTTCCAGTAAGCGGTCCGCTGGCCAAATCGCTTCAACGTGCGCCGGCTTGTCGCGGGGAAACAAGTCGGTAGCGAGGATGCGACAACGATAGGGAGCCAACACTTCGGCAATGCGCTCCCCATTGCCGCCGAAACCAACAATGCCGACGGTTGCGCCATGCAAATCGCGGGTGGGGCGACGAATGAATTCCTGTTTCTGCTGCGCACGGAAGAATGTCGGCAGACCCCGCAACAATCCCAAGAGCAATGCCAACGTTTGCTCCGCCACCTGATCGGCAAAAAGTCCCGATGCACTCGTCACGGGAATCGACGAGGCAATCACGGAAGGCACCAAACAATGATCGAGTCCCGCCGCTGATGATTGGATCCATTTCAATCGTCCCTGTTTCACAACCTCATCCCAGGGGACTGGCACTTTGGCATGTCCCATGAAAACATCGGCCGAGAGCAACTCCGAGGCGATCCGTTCCTGCCCCGCGTTGACAATCTCCGCCTCTGGCGCGGTCCGCGCGATTTGTTCGATATGCTTGCGCTCGACGGGATAACAAAGGACGATTCGCATAGTGCGGGGACCGAAGCGGTGTGGGGTGCGTAAAACTAAATCGGATATTAACAATGCCTATGCGGTTGTGGAATGCGACTGGCCAGCGATAATACGAGGAAACTGCCGTCCCACCTGGAGCTAAGCCATGCCTCTCTCTTTGCCTCCGCTTTCGCGTCGTCGCTTTCTCGCCGGTAGCGTTGCCGCGCTCGCCACTAGCCAATTGCTACATGCCGAAGAGACCGTCGCCCGCGATCCTCATCGTTTCGTGCTGATGGCCGATACACACATTCCTTCTGCGCCGGAGGTCTCGGCGCGCGAAGTCAACATGCACGACAACTTCGTGAAAGCCTCGGAGGCGATTCTAGCACTAAAGTCTCCACCGACGGCCACATTGCTGTTGGGCGACTGTGCCTACCTGGATGGACAAGACGCAGACTACGTCCATTTGGTCAAGCTGCTGGAACCCATTCGCAAGTCGGGCATGCCAGTGCATCTGGCGCTGGGCAATCACGATCATCGGGAGCGATTCTGGAAAGCATTGCCGGCGGATGCGGGCCAAAACAAATACATCGACGCCCGCCACTTGATGGTCATCAAAGCGCCGCGCGCTAACTGGTTCATCTTAGATACGCTCGATGTCACCAACAAAGCGCCAGGAGCGCTAGGCGAGGAGCAACTTGCATGGCTGGCGAAGGAACTTGACGCGCACCCCGATCTGCCGGCGCTTATCGCGTTGCATCACAATCCTGATTTCAAACCGATGCCAGGCGGCTTGACCGATACGAATCAGTTGTTTGAAGTGCTCTCCCCGCGCAAGCACGTAAAGGCCTGCTTCTTTGGTCATACGCACAACTGGGAAATTACCAAGAAAGAAGGCATTCATCTCGTGAATCTGCCGCCGGTGGCCTATGTGTTCAGTGCTGGGAAGCCCAATGGTGTCGTGGAAGTGGAACTCGCGGAAGCAGGTGCTAAGTTGCGGCTCTCCGCCCTGGATCCCGCCCATGCGGAGCATGGCAAGATGATCGATTTGGCCTGGCGCTCGTAGGCGCGAACCTTTCCAGCGGTCATGGGCTCCTGTCCCTGGGGCGAGTTGTATTCACGGATGTTTTGCGGCGGAACTGAGGCGTATGGCAGAGCAATCTGAAAGTTGGTGGAGTCGCCCCTGCGGTTGGCGCGATCTACTTGTGATCGCGATGCCGCTCGTGATATCCACGTCATTTACGTCGGTGATGCACTTCACCGACCGCATGTTTCTTACGTGGTACGACGTCTCCGCGATGACCGCGTCGATGAACGCAGGCATCATGCAGTGGACATTGATGTGCTTCGCGTTCGGAGTGGCGTCGTATGTCAACACCTTCGTCGCCCAGTACCATGGCGCCGGACACGATGAGCGCGTCGGCCTATCCGTTTGGCAGGGAATTTGGTTTGGAGCACTGACCGCGCCCCTGTTCTTGCTTTCGATACCGCTCGCACCGTTGATCTTCGCGCTGGCCGATCATCCAGCCAAAGTCCAAGCCCAAGAGATAACTTATTTTCAGATACTGGCGTTTGGCTCGGGGGCCACCGTCGTGCAAACGGCCATGTCGGCCTATTTTACGGGTCGCGGCCAAACTTGGGTCACAATGATCGTCAGTTTCATTTCCTGCATGATCAATGTGGTGCTGGACTACCTTCTGATCTTTGACATTCTGCCTGTCGGCATTCCCGGTATCGCGGGCGCGGCATGGGCTACCGTGATTGCACAGTGGAGTACGGTGCTGGCGTTTGGTCTGTGGATGTATTTGCCCACTGCCACGGCGAGGAAATATGGCCTGCTCCAAGGTTGGCGATTTAACTGGCAATTGATGTGGCGGCTGGTTTATTTTGGCGGCAGCAGCGGTATGCAAATGGTGATCGAAGCCAGCGGGTTCATGCTGCTCGTGACCTTTGTGGGTCGCTTGGGAGAAGTCGAGTCGGCGGCCACCACACTGGCCTTCAACAGCAATATCGTCGCGTTCATTCCAATGGTTGGCCTGGGGATTGCGGTAAGTACGTTGGTGGGACAACAACTGGGCCTCAATCGTCCCGACTACGCTGCCCGCGCCACCTGGAACGGGCTGATCATGGCGTTGGCGTATAGCGGTTGCTTCGCCTTTCTTTACTTTGTGGCACCCCGACTCTTCTTCTTCGGGCATTCGCTAGGGACACAGGAGGCGGACTTCGTATTGGCGCGCGATACCGCGGTTATCCTGTTGCGCTTTGTCGCGATTTACTTCCTCTTCGATGCCGCGCAGATCATCTTCGTTTGCGCTCTCAAAGGGGCTGGCGATACCTGGTTTGTGCTCGGTGTCACCAGCACGGTGTCCATCAGTTGCGTGATGCTGGGGCAATTCGGGATGGAAACGTTCGGCCCGCTGGTCGGTGGCGGGCTGTATTGGTGGTGGTGCGTCATCACCTTGTGGATCTTCACCTTGGCCATGCTTTACCTCGCCCGATTCCTTCAAGGGGGGTGGCGCAGTAAGCGGGTGATTGAGAAGGAATACCGCCTGCCGGAAGATTCCGCGGCGGAAGATCCCGATTTGGTTGCAGAAATCGCCTGACTTTAGTTCGGGAACACGAGATTCCTTGACCCTCTTCTTGGCGAACGGCGCATTCTAGGCAATAATGAGTTGCTTAACGGGTCATCCGTGGCCCTCCGTTTATCTGGCCCACCCGTTTCCGCCGTCATTCGACGGTCTCCTACCGCTGAATCAACTTCGGCATCGCGAAGGAGCTTTCCTCTGCAAACCTCTCCGTATCGAATCGACCTCTTCGCCGTAGTGGCGCTCGTCGCATTGCGACTCTGCATCGGCTGGCAATTCTTCCAAGAAGGCTCCGAGAAACTCCACTCCGGCAAGTTTACCTCCACACCCTTTTTGTCCGCCGCAAAGGGGCCGCTAGCTCCTTATTATCATGGCATGATCTGGGACGCCGACGGCTATTACCGCCTGGACAAAGACGGCACGCTCGACGCCTGGTCGGCATTCAAAGACGAGGCCATCGATCACTACGGGTTTGACGACGCGCAGGCTAAAATGGCCGATAAGGTGTTTAAGCGTTACGACCAACAATTTAGTTGGTATCTCGGCTCCAATGCCGAAGACATCGACGAATATTTCCTGGGCCTGGAGCGTCGCGACAAATATCGAGGCGTGGAACCGGAAGAGTCGGAATCTGATCTCTCTAAGGCCAAGGCGATGACACAAGTCCCGTCGCTACGCGGACAGCTCAACTCCATCGAAAGCGATCTCAAGAAGAAGCGTGATGGCTGGTTGCGGGCGATCGACGCGATGTGGGCGAATTATGAGCGTGATATCAACGCCCTAGCCGATGATGAACAAAAGTCCGCTGGTTACGTAAAACTATCACGGGTTGGTCGACGCGCTTTGGACTCCGTCACCGTGGATGGCATCATCCCTTACTTCGATCTCACGATTGGGGTCCTGCTAATCCTGGGTTTGTTCACGCGTATCGCCGCCGTCGCTGGAGCGCTGTTTTTGGCTTCGGTGGTGCTATCTCAGTGGTTTCTCGCCCCCGACGCTGCTCCCACAATGTATCAGGCAATCGACATGTTCGCCTTACTGGCGCTCGCCGGCACGCGAGCTGGTCGATTCGCAGGCTTGGACTTTATAATTAACGCGGCCCTCGCGAAGTGCTGTACCCCAAAACAGGAGTCCCGATCATGAACCTCACGCCCGAACAAAAGCAGATTGGTCGCGACAACTACTACGAAGCTGTCGGGGCCATGGATCAACATTACCCCAACCGCCGCGACTTCATCAAAGGCGTGCTCGCGGCGGGTGCCGTCACAGGTGGTGGCTTGGGGGCCATGTATTTTGGCTACGACAAGAAGAAAATGGGCGATCCGCTGCGTGTTGGTGTGATCGGCACCGGCGATGAGGGGAGCGTCCTCATTGGCGCGCTCAACCCCGACTACGTGCAATGCGTCGCCATTGCGGACATTCGCCCCTACAACGTTCATCGCGCTTTTCACGGCGACTGGGCCAGCGACGCGGCTTACGATGCTCGCCCTGGCCTGATGGCGAAGTATGGCTGGAAGAGCGAAGACGAAGCCCGCCAGAACGTCAAGGTTTATGACAAGGATTATCACGACCTACTCAAGGACGAAAACGTCGAAGCGATCATCATCGCCTTGCCGTTGCATTTGCATGCCCCGGTCGCCGTCGAAGCCATGACCGCCGCCGAACGCGGCTGGCGGAAGAAGCCACTGCACGTTCTCACCGAAAAGCTAATGGCGCACAATGTCGCGCAGTGCAAGGTGATGGGAAGAGTTGCGGATGAGCAGAAGGTGCAACTTGCAGTGGGCCATCAGCGCCATTACAGCGTGCTTTATGACAACGCCGTGAATATGATCCGCTGGGGTTTGTTGGGCGAATTGCATCACATCCGCGCCCAGTGGCATCGCGGCAATCTTCCTGGTGGCGATAGCTGGCAACAGCCGCTGCCTGGTGGCGAGAAACTGGCAGACGGCAAGATGTATGATCAGATCAAAGAGCAACTAACCGCTCTGACCAAGTCGCTGGAGAAGGAAACCGATCCTTCCCAGGCGCAAAAGACCGCCAAGAAAATCGCACAGTGGAAGGCCTGGAACGAAGACGCTCAGATCGACGCCGCAGCCCAAGGCTATAAGAACTTCACGCTCACCAGCGGTCGTTCGTCGCGGGAGATCAAAGCGCTCGAGGAACTTTGCCGCTGGCGTCTATGGGATCGTACCGGGGGTGGTTTGATGGCGGAACTTGGTAGCCATCAACTCGACGCCGCCAGCATTTTCTGCAGTGCACTGCGAAACGATGGCAAAAAGGCACATCCGCTCACGGTACATGCCATCGGCGGTCGTCATATCTTCGGCCTCGATCGCGATGCCGAAGACCATGTGTACTGCATGTATGAATTCCCCGGTCCTGGTTATGACCCCAATTTTGAAGTCGGCTACCAGGACAAAGTCCTCGGCCTGCCTGATCCCGTGAACGGCGTGCCATCGTACGAGAAAGACCCCAACAAGAAGATCGTCGTCACCTACAGCTCGATCATGGGCAACGGTTTTGGTGGCTATGGCGAAATCGTGATGGGGACGAAGGGAACGTTGGTCCTGGAGCGCGAGAAGGAAGTCATGCTCTACAAGGATTCCGATACGTCTTCATCGGTCGGAGTGAAGAACGACAAAGGCGGCCCAACGATGGATACGCAAGCCAGCGGCTCTGGCGGCGCGCCCAAGGCGAAAGCTGCCGAATCGCAAGGCCCGGTCAGCCGTGGCTACACCGAGGAAATCGAGCATTTCGCCTGGTGCATTCGCAATCCCGAAGATGGTGTGCCTCGTTGTCGCGCTGAAGTCGCCTTGGGCGACGCGGTCATCGCCTTGGCCACCAATGTCGCCATCAAGAAGTCGATCGCCGGTCAGGCGGGCTTTGTGAAGGTCGACGAGAAGTGGTACGAGATTCAAAGTGACGAGACCCCCGACGGCAGCGACGTGAAGAAGGAATACGACAAACTGACAAAGGGTTAGTCGTCAATTGTGTCAATTGTGGGAGGCGAATCCTTTCGCCGATCCTTGAATACCAACGAGAATACGCCCACGACTATCGTGGGCGTTTGCGTTTCTTGAGGCAGTTCTTTACATTGCTGGCAGAGCGAATTCACCGACCGTACCCAGGAGTTAGTCATCATGGAAAAGTGGCCCATTGGCGTGTTTACGAGCGTCGACGCTGGACTCGGCGTCAAGCTGGAAGTAGCGCACGAACTTGGCGTTCCCACCATTCAAATTCACGCCCCGCACAAAGCCACGCGCACGCAAGAAGCGGCCACCAAATTCCTCGCTCGACTGAAGGAATACGGAATCACGCTGACAGCGGTATTTGGTGGCTTTGAAGGCGAAAGCTATGCCGATATCCCCACCGTGGCCAAGACCGTCGGGTTGGTGCCTCGGGAAACGCGCGCCGCCCGCGTGCAAGAAATGAAAGAGATCGCCGACTTCGCCAAGCTATTGGGCTGCGACGTCGTCGCCTTGCATCTGGGCTTTGTGCCGCACGATGTCTCCGATCCGCTCTATCAGGAAGTGTTGGCGGTGACGCGCGAGATTTGCGATCACTGCGCCATCAACGGGCAAAACTTGCATCTGGAAACAGGACAAGAAACCGCAGAAGGACTTTTGACCTTCATCCAAGATGTGGCAGTGACTAACCTGTTCATCAACTTCGACCCGGCAAATATGATTCTCTATGGCACCGGCGAACCGATCGCCGCCCTCGAGCGCGTGGGGCAGTATGTGCGCAGTGTGCATTGCAAAGACGGCAAGTGGGCGAAGAACCCTGGCCAAGAATGGGGCCAGGAAGTGCCGCTGGGAACTGGCGACGTCGGCTTTGAGAACTACCTGCGCACGCTGGAAAAAATTGGCTACACCGGCCCCCTCACTATCGAGCGCGAAATTCCGCAAGAGCCGGAGCGTCAAAAGGCGGAGATCGGCGCGGCGGTGAAGTTGCTGAGTGACCTCAAGGCCAAGATTGGCTAAGTGTGGGCTTAACTATCTTTTCGAGGCGACGCGTTTGGGCTTCGCCTTGGGGGCTTTGGCCAGCTTGTGTTGATTGCGCGGTCCGAGAAACCAGAGCGCGATCAAGGTCGGTACCACGACCGCCGCATACCGCGGCTTAGCGACGATTACCAGCGCGCCGACAAGAGCGCACCCCAACAGCCACGGCGGAAAGAAGCGAAAGAACTGCTGCACCTGCGGGAGCGCAAGCGTGAGGACGCTGAGCACGATGCCGATGCGAAACAAGATGCTGCCGATATCGACGGCCGCGCCGCCAAACGCCAGCCAACCGCCAATCGCGACGAGTAGCGCACCAATAATTCCGAGCAGCCAGCGTTGCATGAGCGAAGTTCTTGCTTTCCCGGACGCGAGAATTAAAGGCGATCCAAGCTATCGAGCCAACGCCCGACTTCGGCGAGCTCTTCCTCGTTTAAATCCCGCGCCGTTTGCCCTGTCGATTTTACCACGACAGGGAACTTCATCTCTTGCAGGCGTTTGATAGCAGCGTCGATGCCGCTCTTTTGCGGTGAACGCGTCGCCATGGCGATGTAAATCGACCAGCGCCGCGATGGTTCGTTCTCGGGTGGTTTGCCGCGACTGGGCGGGACTGCTTCAATGGCCGCCACCGCACGAATCAAATCGGGGTGCGAGAAGGCCGTCACATACGCCATGGTACCGCTGGTCTGATAACCCAGCGCGGCAATCCGCGCGCGATCAACGTTGTAATGAGCGATGACATCCTCCACGGCTTTGCGGACGAAGGCCGCATCGGCCATGTCCCACTTGGCGGGATCGGCCGACCGCGCCAGAACCAGTATCACATCATGCTTGTCGCAAATCGCTTGATACCGGGCCACGAGCTTATCGCGATCAAATCCACCTTGCTCGCATAGCACGAGTAGCACGCCATGCGGCACATCGGGATGGTACGCATTGGGCACGTAGGCCACGCAGTCGTTCTTCTCTTCGGGGATTTTGATTTCGACCACGCCTACCGGCGGACGCTCGGGCGCGGCGGGCAGGTCGCCATGCGCAGGTGGAAGTTCGGTGGGGATCGTCGTGGGCTGCGCGCCAGGTGTGACTTGTGCTTGAAGGTTATCTTCACCGCGCCGATAGGTGAGCGATATTTGTTTGCCCATCTCGCACGCTGCGAGCGCTTCGGCCAGCCCGGCGTAATCCTTGATTTCTTTGCCATCCAGCGCCATGATCCGATCGCCAATGGCCAATCCACCTTCCGCTGCGGGACTGCTCGGGTAGACGTAACGCACAACAACGCCGCCATCTTGGGGCGCGATTCGTTGCGGCAGAATACCGACGAACGGATGTTGATAGGCTGCTAGTTCATCGGTGAGTTCGATATCAAACGGGAGTTTCTCCTCACCGCGCAGTACCACGACATGGACCGTATCACCAGCATATTTGACACCGAGGGCATGTTTGAGCTGCGCCTGCCGCACAATCGATTGACCATCGATTTCGATGATGGTGTCTTGCGCTTTGAGACCGGCTTTAGCGGCGGGACCATTGGGTTGGCAGGCGACCAAACTAGCGGGATCGGCATAGATATCGGTTCCTTTAAGCGAGATACCAAGCAGGCCTGGATAGAGATCGGTACCCGCTTTCAGTTTTTCCAAACGCGGAAGTAAATCGACCAAGGGCACGGCAAAACCGATGCCGGAGTCGTACCATTCCGCGCCGGCGACTTCACCTTGCGCTGTGGGAGACATGGGAACGAGCACCCCGAGCACGCGACCGCGAATATCGATCAGCGGTCCGCCATAATTGTTTGGCGAGATCTTGGCGTCACACTGCATCGCTTTGCCCCAGATCCGATCTTTGGCGCTGACTACCCCGATGGAAACATTGGGATCGGCCTGTTCGTAGGTGCGACCAATCGCCAGCGCCCATTGACCCACCTGCAGTTCCTCGCGCGGCACGACGGCGGCGACAGGCAGCTTGTCATCGGTTGTCACCTTCAATAGCACCAGCATGCGACTGTGATCGCGAGCGACAGTTTGCGCGGCGACGCGCTTGCCGGTGGGCAGGGTCACAAGTATTGAACTGGGCTTTTGTATGAAGTTAAACGCACTTGACAGGATAAAGCCATCTTCCGAGACGATCAGTCCCGTCGTGGGACCGGACCCGATCAGCACATTGCCAACTTTCTCCTGTCCACCGAATGTCTCGATTCGCACCACGGACGGCGCGATCGTCGCCACCGCCGCCTTGAAGGCCTCTTCTTCTTGCTGTTGCACGTCCTCCCCGCGCAGAGCAGCGCCAAGCAGCAGCATTACAACGCTGATCGCCATGGCGAATTGCCGGGAGCCAATTATGTTCATGCGCATCGAATGTAATTGCCTAAGGCGAGGCGGAAATAGTGATTTCAAGCAGCGTGGAATCGCGTTCGACCATCAGGGTCACATTTTCGCCGCGATCAATCAGACTGAGTTCATCGAGCAAAGCTTTGCATGAGGAGACCAGACGGCCATTGGCAAATAGCACCAAATCATCTGGTCGCAGGCCAGCTTTGTCGGCGGCAGAACCACGTTCCACGCGATCGACAAAGGGAGGTGTTTTCGCTAGTACATCCGGAACGAGACGCATGCCAAGTGTCGCGGGATTGTGTGCTTCGACGGGACGCTTGACCACATCCTCCACATTGCGCGGTCGCGACTTGCCAGCCTTGATATCCTCCACCGCGACGACTAGCTCGCCGATCGGTATGGCGTAGTTGAGCCAGGTGTTATTGAGTGAGTTGCGCAACTCCTTGCCAAGCAAGCCCGCCAGACGTCCCTGCCGATCGGTTAGCGCGCCGCCGGCGGCACCAGGATTATTGGTCATCGCATCGAGCACGTAGACATCGCCTTGATAGGGCGTTTGAAATCCGCCCCGGCGCGCCGCCAATTTGCTCTTCGCCGAAACGACGCCGTGCAACACGCTGGATGGTTCATTGCCCGTCGCAACGCCATAGAGATTGCTGAACGCAAGCACACGATCACCACTGCCGATTTCGACGGCGGCATCCAAATTGAAACACTCCAACTCGGTCGCTTTAATTCGCAATAGGGCAATTTCGAGTCGCGGATCAGCACCGACCAACTCGGCGGCAAACTTCCGACCGTCGTTCAGCGTCACCGTCACCACATCGCTATCTAGGACGTAACTCCAGACCGTCAGCACCAGCCCATCGCTGGAGATCAACAATCCGCTTTGATACGCTTCCAAGCCTCGCAAACCACCGGCACCATAAATCTTAACCAGCTTGGGCTGCGTGCTTTCGACGGTCGTCGCAAACGAGGACTCCCCCGCCATGGTCCAGGGGCCCACGAGGCAAGCGAACGCCATGCCAGCGAGTACCACGCATCGAGTGACCGGACGTGTGTTGATCATGAGGCGTTCCGTTCCTTTCGCACGTCAAGCTCAATCGCGTCGAGCGTCAGCACCCCGAATACTTTGTCGCCATGGCGGACCTCGATGCGGTACGGCATCTGCCGACCAGCCACATCGCGATAGTCGGAAAAATAGAGTTCGCACGGATCGCTGTCGTTGTCCACAAATGTTTCCTGGAGTGTCAACGCGCCGGAAGTTGGCGCGAACAAGAAGCGTGTTTCGGCGACATTGTGTGTTCCGATCAACACGTCGAAGAGGCCCTGTTGCCCTGGAATGGGTGCGGTCCCTTGATAATGCGTATCGCCGAATGCATTGGGACCAAGCACCAGCATTCGCCGCCAGACGTGCAGCGCGACCAATAGTCCACCGCTTTGATTGGGCAGCAACTGTGCATCGAAATCCTGGCTGGCATCAAAACGCAACTCGCCACCGGGCCAGGTTCCGGTGATGCCGCTATCCGTGAGTGTCAGCGCAAATTTTCCATCATCCGCCAGTTTGCCGCGAATGAGCCAAGCACCCGGTTCCGTCGCGAAGTCGGCTTTAGCAGTAAATGCTTGCCACACACGATCGCGATTCAACTCGTTGAAGTAATAGTTCGCATAGCCCGGTTTCGCCTTGATTAGTTTCGCAACGTCAGGCGGAGGCGTGGCTTGTTGCGGCATCTTCGGCAAGGGAATCGGCAGCGGTGGCTTGTCGCCATCGGGTTTATCGGGACGTTTGGCGGGGGCAGGGCCTTGTACTTTCTCCAGCAATTCCTCGTGCGAGTGCACACCTGCGAGTCGCACATGGATTTCGTGCATCTCGCCTTGCCGACGATACGTCAGCGGCACGCGCCAACCTTTGGGAAAGATACCAAGTGCGTTCTTGAGCGCGTTAGCGGTTCCAATAGGGCGATCCGCAAAAGAGACGATTTCATCGCCGTAACGCAGGCCGCGCCGATAAGCATCGGATGTATCGAGAATGTTCGTCACCATGACGCGACCACCTTCATCGGTCGCGACGCTCGCACCGAGCGTCGCGTGATCGACGATGCGACCACTCTTCAAATCGCCGAGAAAGTTCATGATTTGATTGATGGTAATTGCATAGCCAACGCCGACATTGACGCGCCCGCGTTTCTCAAATGAACCGCGACCGTTGACACCTATGAGCTGCCCTGCCGAGTTGAACAAGGGACCGCCGGAATTACCAGGATTGATGGAAGCATCGGTCTGGATGCAATCTGCGTATTCCAGCAGAGTGCCTGCCGGATACTGGTAGCGATGAACTCCGGAGACTATTCCGTACGTCACGGTTGGCTGAAAATCGGTCGCCAAAAGAAAGGGATTGCCGACCGCGAAGCACCAATCGCCCACGCGCACCAGATCGCTATTGGTGATCTCCGCAACGGGGAAGTCGTTGCGGCCAAGCAACTTCAATAGCGCTACGTCCCCTGTCGGATCAATGCCCACCACGACCGCGTCGTATAGTTTCCCATCGGGCAGACTGCATTGCGCATAATCGCCGCAGGGCTTGGCAACGTGGTAGTTCGTCAATGCATATCCGTCAGGCGAGATGAGCACGCCGGAACCGCCACCACCGCCTCCTTTCGCGAAGACGGAGATGGAACACTTCGTGGCTTTCGCGATCGCCGCTACGCGCGCCTGCTCCGCCGCCAGTACCTCGGGCGGTACGTCGGCAGCTGGAAGTCGAGTGATGCCCAGAGCGCAAAACAGAAGCGCAAACGCGAGTATTCGCTGTTGTTTAGCCATCATTTTGTCACCCGCGCGTTCACGAGATGCAAGCGATCCGAGACATCCAAACCTTCGCCAAAATCCACCAAAAGCGAAAGCTTTCGACCTCCTCGAACATCATATTCCAAATTCAGCGGCGATTCATCGTTACCGCGAAGGCGATGCTCGCCAAGTCGCTTGCCATCGAGCATGACCACCAACGAAAGATCGCCAGCGGGACGGACGCCATCATCAATCCCCGCCAAGGCGAGGAACTTGCTGTATTTGCCTTGGAGACGATATTCAACCAGCGTCTTGCTATGCAGCGCCAGTCCCTTTTCATACTCGCGCCCCGCCAACGAAAGTTTGTGGCCTTCAAAGTCGCGATCACGCCGCGGCGCGAAGAGTTTCGCGAGATTGGGACTAGCTGCCGTGGTGCCGAAATAGTTGGTCCATTCCATTTTCTCCGGCTCCAAATCGCTGAGATAGGCGACCTTGCCTGCGGAATAGTCCAACTCGCGCCAGTGCGTCAATTGCAGATCGGCTTTCACACCTGAGACACTGACCAGTTGCAGCTTGTCGCCCACGAGCGTGACCGACTTCAGATTCCATTGGTTACCGTAGACATCGTCGCAGCGACAAAGCGGATCTGGCAATTCCCGGCCGGCGGGATGGAAGTAGCGAATCCCTTCGACCTTGGTGCGCGCGACGGGAATCTGTTGGTTCTCATACTCAAAGGCTACTTTTTCAGCGCTGATATCGCCTAGCACTCCTTCGAGTTGGTCGAGCGCCAGAGACATGCGCACCTTCACTTCCCCTTCGCCATCTTCGGCCTCACTCTCATTAACTTTACGGATAATGATTAGGTCGCCGTGTGGCTCGCTACTGAGAATCTCTCGCCATTGTTTGGCAAGCTGAAATTGCCGCGCCATCTCGCTGTCCTGCTCTTGAAAGCGAACCGAACGAATCGACCGCGTGGGAATGTCGAGCGTCTCGCCACCAAGTAGCGTGAACTTGGCCGTGCCATTCGCGCTGGTATAACTCAGTCCAAAAAGTTTAGAATCATCGATCAGCTCGATCCACACGCGAGGCTTTTCCTGATTCTCGCTGCCAGGCGGAGGCACATGTTTGATCGTCAATAATTCATTCGCCGCGACACGTGCTTCACCATTGTCTGTGCGCAGCACAAGGCCATCGGCGGTCACCGCAGATAAACTTCCGGCAGCACGTTCGCCGGAGAGCGTTACGGCTTCGACGTCGACACCCAGGCCGAGCAAACTCAAGGCAACGGCATACCACATAAGCAAACTCTCACCTGTTATTTATCGCCATCGCGGGCAATTTTGCGAAAATATTCTTCAATGGCTTCACGATAATGTGCCGGCAATTCCTTGCTAATCTGCTGGAGCGCCTCTTGACGCCCTTTCGGCGGCAGGTTGCCCCATGTGCCGTTGTTTTCCAGCTTTTTCGGGTCAACGTTGCCGGGGCCTTTGGTTCCCGCCGCCTGACTATCTGGCAAAGGACTCGCGGGCTTGGTCCCTCCCTGCGAACCTGACGCCGCCTGTTGTTCCTGTTGCTTTCGCTGTTCTTCCAAGTCATCAATCATCTTATCGAGCTTGGCGATCACATCGTCTTCTTCCTGGCGGACACGCGTCCCCACGCGACCAAGATCCAAACGACGACGAATGCTGTCCATCAAGCGGGCGACTTCGTCCAGCGTATCCGGTTTGAGAGGTTCCAAATCGGCTTGCATGAGCACGGCCAACTCGCGAAAGCGACGCGGGACCGACTTCTCGTTCTCCAATAGTGTCGCTACGGTCGGCAAGCAATGGTCCTTATCGCGCAAACGGTGATAGCTCGTACTTTGATAGAACAGCAGCGCGGCGGGATCGACCACATCGTTGGGCGAGAGTCCTTCAAATTGCTCGAGTGCCTCCTCGTGCAGATCGTGCTGGGCGAGCCAGGCACCGTAGAGCAATCGCAAATTGTTGCGCACAACGGGGGGCAAAGAATTATCGCTGAGATACTTAACGTCAGGCAGTTCCGAAGTAACGGAAGTGTTCCGACAAATGTTCGCCAATTCTTTGGCGGCCGGCTCAACGACCGCCAGTGTGGCGACGGTTTGATCAAGCAGTTCCGCCGCCGGAATTTCCATTTGATCATCTGGCCACAGGGCGGCGATCTGCGCTTTTTGCGCTTCGTCCAACGTCTTGCTCGCCAGCCAGGCGTCAAGTTCCACCTTCACATCGCGCGCCGCAGGCACCGACCACGTCGCACGCCGCGCCAGGTCGTCCCCTAGCGCGCTGCCAGCGGCACACGCGACTCCCACTAGCAGCAAACACTGCGTTACCAGGATGCGAGGTCGCATAAGTCCATTCTCCCTGCTGGTGATGTTGGTAGACGGAATGTTATTGATTCTTGCCCAGCACAATATCGCGGGTGATGCGTTGCAATTTCGATTGCCGGTCGCCTAACTGCTGCACGGCTTGTCGCAAATCGGCGTCGGTCGCTTGACCGGCCGGATCGTCTGGTGTGGGAATCAACTTGGCAAATCGCTGTGTGCGATCGTTGACTCGCTTCTGCATCGCCTTAATCATTTTGAGTTCAGCGATCTTATCCACGAGCGGTTGATCTTGCTCTTCGCCTTGCTCCAAGGGTTTGCCCTGTTCCTCTTCTTGCTTCTTCTCCTGATCCTTCTGTGCCTGTTGCAGCGCGGCGATTAGTTCATTCAACGTCGTAACGATGTCTTCCTCCACGCCGAGCGTGACCGCGTCGATTTTTGACTTGGCCAACCAATTCGCGACCTGCTCCATATCGCCGCGCATTTGTTCGACCGATTCCGGAAAGGCGATTGAGGAGCCTTCCTCTAGCAATAGATTATACGCTTTATCTGCCTCCAGTCCGATTTTGCGTTGCTCGACCGCTAGTTTGCCGGATTCGATATCTACTTCGCGTCCGCGCGTCGCTTCCGGAATCGCGGCCAACCGATCGGTCGCTTCATTCACGCGCAGCTGCATTTCCAACATTTTTCGAAAACGGGCTTCCAGTTGGGCAAGCGTCCGCTCAATCTCTTCCTCTCGCAACTGGCGCAGAATCTGTTCTAACTCCGCCTTCGCTTTTTCTAACTCCTGACGGGCAGCCTCTTGAGCTTCCTTCGCTTCGTCACGTTTGGCTTCGTCCAGCTTTTTTTGCGCATCACGCATTTTTTGCTCGGCGGCCTGCAATCGTTGACGAGCAGGATTCTGCTGAGCTTGCGGTTCCGAAGGCGGCATGGGCATCGGTTGCCCTTGGCCCCCCGGCATCGGCTCACCTTCTTTCGGCTGATCAGGCATGGGCTGCCCAGGCATAGGACTTCCCGGCATCGGTTTACCTTCACTTGGCTTGTTCTCGCCAGGTTTGTCTTCTTTCTCAGACGACTTGTCGTCCGACATAGGCTTACCTTCCGCTGGCGGCATATCCCCCGGCATCGGTTCCTTCGGTTGCGGCTCTTTCGGTTGATCCTCGCCCATCGGCTTGTCAGCTGGTTTGTCGCTTGGTTTTTCACCAGGCATTGGCTGACCATCGGTTCCCTGCCCACCCATTGGCTGATTGGCTTCTTCATTCTCTTGAATCTGCTTCGACAAGTCGCCGGTCCGATCTGCCACTTTGGCTTGATCGTCGGCGACTTTCTCCGTCCTATCGCTGCCTTCCGTGCGACCTTGTACATCTTTCTGCAAGCGAATCAAACGCTCGACTTCTTTGATGTATTCTTTGACGCGGTCCTGCTCTCCCTTATTACGATCGGCGCGATTCTCGGACAACAGCAACTCCAACAGCGACTTCATCTCGGTGGTGACTTCGACTTGACCATCGACGGCGCGTTTCAGTTTCTGTTGATCGAGCAGCTTTACAACCGTGTCAAGTTGCGTGCGAGTGAGATTGTCCTTCGATTGCTGCACCGCATTCTTAAGCAACGCTGCCCGCTTGGGATTACTAGCGCCATCGATCTCCGCCATCTTGAGCATGAGTTGCTCGAGCCGAGCGTACTTGTCCGCTACCCGCCCCTGCCGCAGCGCCAATTCTGTCTGATTCGATGACTTTTCATTGGCCGAGGGGGGCGGCGTCGATTCTTGAGCGCACGTACTAACCGAGGCAATGACGCCGATCGCTAACACGATCGCGGCGACGAAACGCTGGTGATAGATCCGCTGCATGGCTTGCTCCTTCGCCTGACTTCTATTTCAACAGGTCGGCCGCTTGCTGCTTTTTCGTCTCGCTCATGAGTTGCTCTTGCTCTTCAATGAGCGAGCGAACCAATTCGACTAACTCGTTGTAGGTTTCCAAATCCAGCATGCGTTGCAAAATCTCTTCCAAAGAAACCAGAATCGCGCTCGCCTGATCGGCCGCCGCCTGACTGTCCATCGGCGACGCGACGGGATCGCTGGCAGTCGCCTGCATCTTTTCCAGGCGTTGTTCCAAAATCGGGAACATGGTCGTGGCCAACAGTTCTAGCGGCTCGGCGATGTGCTCTTTCAGTCGCGTTTTGCGTTCCTCCGTATCGACCCGGTTGTTGATCAACTCCGATCGAATATCCGCGAACGACACCGCCACGCCTAAGAGTTCTTGCGTCGACTTCTGACTTTGCTGCACTGCCCGCTGTGCGATCAAGAGCCGCAGCGAGAGCGATACCCCTTCCTCATCCGTCTTTTCGTCGTCACTATCATCGCTGGAGGGAGTAGGAAGCTTGGCTTCAATGGCGGCGCGCAGCAATTCGTCGCGCATCTCGGTAACTTCCGTGATGATTTGCTCATATCGACGGCGCAAGCCCAACTCGCGAGATTCCAGTGACGATAGCAATTCATCGGGCGTGACCACTTTCAATTCCCACCGATCTCCGAACCCACTCTGCGGACCGCCTTCCAGGTTGTGTTTGTCCTGACCGATCACGGCCAGCGTGAGTTTGTCGTCGGGCTTAATTGCGAATTCCGATTGGGAGCTACGCAATTCACGAAAATCTATTGTCTTGTCCACCTTCTGACCCGCTGTCAATAGAAACGCCAGCGATTGGGGCGGTGTATCGTTGATCGTGACATCGAACCAAGCTTTGCCAATCGCGTAATCGTCTTCGATCGTGCCCACGATGGGAATCGCAACGTCCGGGGTCACCAGCGAACTGATACCAGCTAGACGCACACTGACCCGAGGCGCTTCATCCTTCACGGCGGGAATGAACAACCGTTGGGGGCGATCGGAAGGAACGCCATCAGTATCTTGCAGCGTCAATTCCAGCGTGAGATTGTTTGTTAATAGTGTGGCCGGAAGCGAGAAACTTTCTTCCCCCGCGACGGTGACTTGCGTCGTGACGTTGGTATCGATATTTCGCACTTCTACCGCCATTAATGGCTTGTTCGCGCGGCATTTGATCCACAACTTGGTGCCCTGCGGCAATTGCGTCGCCGGCGTGAGCGATTCCTCGCGGGGGAGCCATTGCGAGTTGGCTTCGTCGACCATATACGCAGGAAACTCGCAGGCGAGCGTTGTTTCGATGAGCGCGGGACTCTCGACCACATCAATTTCAAATCCACGCACACGATGATCGTAGCCAATGACGTCAAACGTCAACGTCGACAATATGCCTTTGAAGGGCTTGCCATCGAAGACATAGTGCTGATAGCCATCCTTGGGACGACCGACCTTTTTCATTAGCACCGTACCACGATCGCCATCACCTGTGCGATAAACGATGGAACAAGTCTCAGGCACGCGTTTGTCAGCACTCGCCCGCACGCGAAGCAAGCAACTGGCCCCGCGCGCTATTTTCGCTCGTTGTTCGATGAAATTGACCGGCTGAGTCGAAGCAGCGGTCGTCTCGGTGGCGGTGCCTCGCTGCACTTCCAGGCCGACAACTTCAATTTCGGTGTTGCGCGGCCATGGGATGTCATTCAATAAATAAAGGCGTTGCCCGGCAATTTCAAACGCCGGCGCATAGGCCACGGAGAATGTTGTGATTGAAGCCACTAAAAGCAAGGCGATGAGCAACTTCGCGACGAGTGGTCGATAGTTGAACGCATTAGCTAGTTTCAATTCGCTGACGCGTGACACTGCGTTCTCATGCGTATGCACAAGCATCTCGTGACTGTACGGATCAGCATGATCGCGTTGATCGCTAAGCTCCACCGCCGTCACCAGGCTATCTTGAAAGCCGTCAAACTGACGTTCCAGCAATACCGCCAGACTGCGGTCATGAATGGGCACGAACGCGCGGGACAGCAGATAACGAAACAAGATATAGCCGAGTACTCCCGTCACCACCATCAAAACAATCGCCCGCGCCGGCCGCGGCATTTCGCTGGCCCAAACGAGCACTGGAAAATAGTCGAGCGCCAGTGCGAGCCAGAACGTCACACCTAACCAAATCACCGCCAGCGAAATCCCTTCCAGCCACACGTAGGAACGAATACGCCGACGCACGGCGGACAACGTTGTCCGAATGCTCGGTGCTAGTTCCATGGAGCTTTTGGTGGAAGCCATAGTCGGTCTTAATCAGTTCACGGAATCGAGCCGTGAGAGGTGTCCAGAATTATACCACTTGGGAAATGTTCACGTCGAATCCAACTTTTGCTCCGCACGATCGGTTTCGTGGGAGATACCGCGTATTCACTGGGGCAACACATCAGGCCAATTTGCTCAATCTTCGGATTAACCATTCCAAACAAAGTAAACCGGTGATCACGCCCAGCAACCACGTCATTAGCAGCCGATCAAAGGTGCGGTCGGGTGTACCGGGGATGACGGTCGTCTGATCTTGTGGCAGCAGCAAACTGGCCAACGACGCCTGACCTTTCGGCTGCAATGTTTCCGTCAAGCCGATGTAGTACTCGCCATCGGTCTTGGTGGCGATCTCTCGTAGCAATGCATCGTTACGTTGTGGACGTTCGATTTCCAGTTTTGGGGCGTCGGTACGAACCTGACGCGTGAGCAATTCGTTATCGACCGTATGGGGTATCCGTAGCTCGAGCGCATAGTCACCGAGTTGCGTGGCAATAAACTGCGAGGCATAGGTACCACCGCGGGCAGAATCGGTCACGCGCGGCAGTGTCATCGATTTACGCGTGCCATCGGGCGAAACGAGCATCACGGAAACTTCCGCATCGGTCAGTGGCTGTCGTTGCGCATCCGTCAAGATAGCCCTCACAATGACTTGCTCGCCCAGCAGGCAGCGATCCTTATCGACCAACAACATGCCACGCGTCGAGTCTTGCATCAATCGCCCTTGCGATACCCAGCGCAAGAGCTTGGTGTAATACGCTTCAAAATAAGATTCATCCACAGCGCGCACGCGCCACATCTCACCACTAGCCTGGAAAAAGACCCTCCCCGCGCCATAAAAATGCCCTGCCAGATAAATCGGGAGTTCGTTGTCGATCGAAGTATCGGGATCGGCGAAGCGCGCAAAGACTTTGGCACCGGGTTTGGGATCTTTGACCGCGAAATAACCAAATACGCCACCAAAAGACTCCCAAGCGGCTTCGCTGCTCACGCCGTCATCCTTCAGCCAGAGAAACTCGGCCTCTTGACCATCGCGAGTGAATTGGAGCGGCCACGACGCTTCACCGCCGGTCCGCCCCAAGTTCAATGATGCCGACGCGGAGGTGTAAAACGATACGGGATAGAGCGACTTAATCACATCAAATCGCTTGTCACCACGACGGCGACCCGCCCACTGTGATGTGTGTACTGGTCCCGCAACCACGATCAGTCCTCCAGCCTTTTCCGCGACCCAGCGTTCGAGAAGTTGCACTTGCACTTCGTCAAGTTGCTCCCAATCGGGGTCGAAAGCCACAATGCAATCGTAAGCAAATAGTTCTTCGTCGGATTTAGGGAATTCAAAGAGCAACTTGTTAGCTTCCTGTGCCACTTCCGGAGCGCCGGTTTGTAACAACACATCGACCACCGTATCACGATCGCGATACAGTTGATTGCGAAGGAAACGAAACTCCCGCAAGGGACCGCCCGCGAAGAGCAGTACTTTATTCTTGCGATCAACCACTTCGACGATGGCGCTGCGTTGATTGTCGCGCGAATCATGGTCTTTCGCCTTTACGGAAGCGCGCACTTGATATTCGCGTCGACCTTGCTCGGCCGGCTTCACTTTGAAGACCACCGGCGAGATCTCAGCATCATCGCTCAGGCGAATGGTTTGGAGTTGAGCTGCCTCTTCCACCAATCCACCACTCGCTCCCGTAACGCCAGCCGGACCGGAGAATAGCCGCAAATCGACTTCATTCCCTTGGAGCCCCGAACCTTGCACAAACGCAGTGAGATTAAATTCGTCGCCAGGATAGACACGTTGGGGCGCTTCCACATCGACAATGCGCACATTCTGCGGCACGTTGTCGCTTCCCAGGCCAACGGTGTAGATCGGAATTGCCGCGTCTTGTGCTTCCGCCAAAGCAACAGGCATTTCAATTCCAGCGTTCTGTCCTCCATCGGTCACCAACACAATACCAGCGATGGGGCCGCCGCGTTCCTTACCGACAAGGTAGCGAATCGCATCCCCAATATGCGTTTCGCCACCGCGCGGCATGAGCTCTATGTTCCAATCGATCTTCGGATCCGCGACAACCTGTTGCGAATCATCGGCACTGGCAAACGCGGAAGCTACATTGGCAGCATTCGGCTCTCGCAGTCCGACGATCTCGGACCATGCGACCTCGGGATGCCGTAGATTACCAACCGCCAGCACTACAACACCGGCTATCAAAGCCACCGTTGCCACCAACAAGGCCCACGACTCCTTGCCGACGACGCTGCGTGACGGGCGAGTTAGCAAGTGAACAATACCCGCTAACAAGGCCACGCCCAGAACCACTCCGCCGATAACGGCGAGAACACGAGTTTCGCTAACTGCGCGCAAGTATGTAGCCACCGCTGCTTCCTGAGGCGACGCACTTTGAGAATCAGTGACCAGTTTTCCGAAGGTAGCAATCTCCGTCGGCTTTGTCGATTGATCGAATCGATAAACGACCACGTCATGCCTGGCGCGCAGCTCAGGCAAAAGCCGGCCGGTCTCTAACTCCTGCACCACTTGTGACAAACGACTCGGCGGCGAGGCGACGTTATCCTGCGCGTCGGCCAGGCCCATGCTTTGACTCGTATCGACGACGACAAGTGCGCGTGAGTTTTTCACGACCTGCCGATCGGCGCGCTTTTCCAATTGGAGGAAGAAAATTAAAACGCCGACAAACGCCGACAAACGCAACAGCGCCAGCATGATCGTTCGCCCGCGCGATAGCTCGACTCCATCGCGGCGATATAGCAATACCGTGTAGGTGACAATCGCCGCGCACGCAGTGATCAGCAATATCCAATGCCACCATTCATCCATCGCGCTTAACCGCGCCAGACGATAATAGTGCGACGACATGGGCTCCGCGCCAAACAGCAGTTCAGGCTTCATGCGCGCACCGTGTTGGCAAGAGGATGATAGCTAGCCTTATAGGCCAGCACTTGCTCGATTAACAAAAGTGCGATCAACAATCCCATCAGTGGCAGACTAAAGTTGTTCGCGGTCGCATCGGCGTCGGCAACATCGTCGTCGAAATGCGAGAATGTTGCTTTCACAGGCGCGAGTTTCGTGAGCATTGTGGCGGAATCGACGAGCGCTAAATCGCCTTCGCGGGGATCGACATTGAATGCGTAACGGCGCGGTGACATGTCGCCTTGGATGGTCGTCGGCCAGGCCTCGTAAATGCCGGCGCGCTTGGTTTCGCCGGCACTCGCAAAGCCGCCAATCGATGCCTCTAATTCGTTGTTCTCGCCTTCCTTAGTCGCCATGCGTTCAACTGACACACGACTTCCCTCGCGCGCGCCAGGAATGACAAACTTGACATCCGGTTTGAAATTGGAAGCTTCCAACACGATATCCAGCGGCGCGCCAACCTGCAGGCTTTGATCGCCATCGGGCGAGCGAGCAAGATACGACTGCATCTTGAGTGCCACGACGACAAATGTGGGATCGTTGGCCCAACTATTCCAATCGGGCGCCGCGGTCGTCGTAAAGAGTAGCACATGCCCCTTACCAAAAGGTTGCTCGATTACCAGTGGTGCACGGTTACGAAGCGATGCGATCACTTGCGCTGAGTTGTCCTTCCCTGGAATCCAAGTCGCCGCCACGCGCAGATAGCTTTCGATGGTAACCAATCGAATCAAAGGGTTCTGCTCGGATAGCAATGGCTGGAATAGGGGATGCGATTCGGCTTCGACATCGGGTTTGTTTTCGATAGGATCGGGGAGTAGCTCTTCGGCGCGATCAAACGGCGCTGGAAGCAAGCCTTGGCCATTCTTGTAGAGCGAAGCGTTGTAGTAGGCGAGATTGGTGTTCGGTCCGACGAAAATGCCGAGACCACCGCCCGTGCGTACGTACTCTTCCAAGTTTTGCGTAGCTCTTGGATCGAGTCGCGGCACATCAAGCAGGTAGATAGCTCGATATTTCTCCAGCGATTGGGGTACGGCATCGCGGAGAAACTCCGCCGGTTGAATGTCTGGACGCACCCCGGTGTTAGCGCGAGCGCCAGGTTGAAAAGCAGAAGTCAAATAGTAAGCGTTGCGCCCTTTCTCGTGCCCATCGATCACCAGCACAGGCTCCCCTTCGGGAAAATCGATCACGGCATAGCGACGATTATCGGCCGCGACAGCATCCTCAGGGAGCGTCGCCTCGACAATGTGTTGTCCCGGCGCCGGGAAATAGACTTGTAGGCGTTGGGTCGCAACTTCGCCAGCGGGAATTTCGTCGATCAGCACCACGGGCAATTCCTCGCTTTCGCCAGCATTTACCTCAGGCGAAGCGGTATTGAGTTTACCGACATCATAGAACGTCGTCTTCACTTTGACTTGCACTCGCTTCGCGGCCTGTGTGCCGTGATTGCGAACGCTGATATTAACGAACAATGGTACGCCGGCAGCACGTGTGTCGCTCGTGGGTGTGATCGCTTCGATGCCGAGATTTGCCTGTTCTTGCCGCACGCAACTTACGAGACGCAGTTCTGCGCCGGCTAGTTGCAAATCTACCAATGACTGTTTCGCTTCGCCCGGCGAGGCCCAATCAGTATCCCGAAAATCGGACACGACGTGGACGACATTGTGGTCTTGCGAAGTTTCGCCAATGAGTTGTTTGGCCAGTTGCAAGGCAGCAGTGGGACCGACGGCAAGTTCGCTGACGTCATAGCCGCGACGTTTCTCCTCCACGCGCAAGTCGAAATTAGCGTCGATGGTCTCGGCATTGAAATCGGCAATCTTGTCGGCCGCATTCTCGCCGCTGGCAAGCGCAGCGGAATAGCGGATCAGCGTTAGCTTGTGCTCAAAATCGCTTTGGCCTGCTTGCGCGGCGATGCGGTTGATAACTTGGTTGGCAACATCGAAGGCCCGCGTTGCGCCGATGCGGTCGGACATCGAATAGCTGTCGTCGAGTAGGACAAAATGATGTGTCGTCCGTCCACCCAGCAGAGCATTCCATTGATTGCGCGAAACCAACTTCGATAGCATGGCTACCACCAGCAGAATGGCGACCATGCGCGCCAGCAGCAGAAACAACTGCTTGAGCCAAATCCACTGCTTGTGCTTCTTATAGCTGGCGAGCAGGAAGTCCATGGCGGCCCATTTGACGCGGTTGTGCCGCATCATATTAATCAAGTGGATCGCCAAGGGAACCAGCGCGAGCAGGAAGCCCCATGTCAGTGGTGAGTAGACAAATTGCATAGTGTATTCATCGTGTTCCGCAGGATGGAATTCGACTCTCTAGTGGTCAATCCATAGACGATCGACTTAACATCAAACGGAGTGATGTGTGTTCTGCTCTAGCTCCTTTGGATCGTTCCCAATCTACGGCTCAAAAAAGTTGCCAGCACTGCGTCCAGCGGATCGCTAGTGCGGATCAAAGCGTAATCAATGGTATTGCGAGCGCACTCGCGGCGCGTGCTATCGAGAAACTGTTTGACGGCATCTAAGTAGCCTTCGCGGAGCGCGCGCGGATTGCAGTTGAGCGTATCGAGCGATTCGAGACCTTCAAAACGCGTCGGGCCATTGAAGGGAAAGTCGAGTTCGTCATCGTCCATGATGTGCAACACCAAGACATCATGCCCGCGCTGCCGAAGTAAACGCAGTCCCTTCAGCAGCGGTGCCTGGTCCGTCAGGAGATCGGACACGAGCACCATCATACCGCGACGCGGAAATGTTTCCGCCACCCCCGCCAGGATGCCATACATATCCGTCTTGTCTTGAGGTTCGCTTACCGACAAGGCTTGAACGATCGCGTGAATATGATTGTGCTGGCTACGAATCGGCACGCGCGTGCGAATTTTCTCGTCGAAAGCGACGCAACCCGCGGCGTCCTGTTGGCGAAGCACCAAATAGGCGAGGCAGGTGGCCGCCGTGCAGGCGTACTCATATTTGTTCAACGGCCCGCGACCATAAGACATGCTGCTGGAAACATCAACTAACAGCGAGCAGCGGAGGTTCGTCTCTTCCTCGAACTGCTTGACAACCAGTCGATCTTGCCGCGCCCAAACTTTCCAATCGACATGACGCAGGTCGTCCCCCATCACGTATTCGCGATGTTGCAAGAATTCAACCGATTGACCGAAATACGGACTGCGATGCATGCCGGAGAGAAACCCTTCGACTACATGCCTTGCCCGTAAATCGAGCCGCGCGATCCGCTTGATCGCCTCAGGATGCAAAAATCTTTTTGAATCGGGCATCGTTCAGCAGTTCGTCTTCTTTGGTGGGCGTGGCGGTAAGCAACTTTTCGATGATGGTATCGGAGGTGACGCCGTCGCTCTCGGCGGCGAAGTTCACCACCATGCGATGACGCAGCACAGGCTTAGCAAGCGCGCGAATGTCGTCGGTGGAAACGTGCGTGCGACCGTACAGCAATGCCCGTGCTTTACCACCGAGAATGAGATACTGCACTGCGCGCGGTCCAGCACCCCAGTTCACCATTTCTTGCACGAAGTCGGGAATACCGGGCGAACCGACGCGAGTCTGGCGTACAAGCGAGAGCGCGTAACGAATGACGTGGTCGGTAACAGGAACTTCACGAACCAGTCGTTGCAAGTCGGAGATTTCATGTGCCGACAGTACCGGCACAACGTGGTCGCCCTTGACGGAGGTAGTGCGGCGAGCGACTTCAAACTCATCCTTGAAATTGGGATAATCGACAAACACCTTGAACATGAAGCGATCTTGCTGTGCTTCCGGCAGGGGATAGGTGCCTTCTTGTTCGATCGGATTCTGCGTGGCCAAGACGAAAAACGGATCGGAAAGCGGATGGCGCACCCGACCGACAGTCACTTGGCGCTCCTGCATGCCTTCCAACAGCGCCGCTTGCGTCTTGGGGGGAGTTCGATTGATTTCGTCGGCCAAGACAATGTGCGAAAAAAGCGGGCCCTCGAGGAAGCGTCGCTCGCGAGCGCCTGTGCTCC
>JBGSHH010000179.1:0-6652 GCA_041752355.1 Pirellulaceae bacterium
ATGATGGGAATCGCACACATGCTGCCAAATCACTCGGCATTTCCGTGCGTACTCTGCAACGCAAGCTGAAACAGTGGGAGGAAGAAGAAAGCGAATGTGGAAAATAACACAGGCAAATTCGTAGGCAAAGGTATTGGCATATCTCATCTTCGATGTACCTCTCCCCGAGACTTCCAGCAAAACGGTATGGAAACTCAGGTACGTCCGCCAACTGTTTGCGATCGCCGCCAGCGGGCCCATCCCCTGGGCGGGCTTCTCGGGAGAAGCGAATCGCGTATGGTGCAAAATAGAAACGGCGATTAATTCTTTGGCAATCTGATCTTGGACACGTTCGCTTCAGCCGAACTAACTCAGCATGGCGACGACTTTCGCAGCTGAGTGGGCCGAGGAAACACCGCGCATTTCGTGGAGCGCGCAGCATCAAGCTTCAGCGGGTTGAATTCGCACGCTTTTTACCTTCGCGTCATGCCGCCTTGCGATGATAGAACTTGAGCATGCCGCCGAGTCGCTCACGGCATACGATCTCACCATCTGGCTTGCCGATGTCATCGACGGGTTCGCTGAGCTTATTATCGAGCCCTTGGTGATTGCGTTCAGCGTGATAGTGTTCGAGATAGGAAGTTAGGGTTGCGCGCAGCATCTACTCGCCGAAGATGACATCCGGCGCGCAGTTCGAGCCGCGGTCACTAGCGAGTTGGCAGCGGCCGGTATCGCGACCAGCATGGATGGTCGTGGTCGCGCGCTCGACAACGTGTTCATCGAGCGGTTGTCGCGCACGTTGAGGTACGATTACCTGAACGGTTACGAGACGGTGCGCGAGCTCGAACAAGGCCTGGCGGCGTACTTCGACTTTTATCGTAACGAGCGGCTGCACATGGCGCTGGGTTATCGAACGCCTTGGGAGGTGTACTCGGCGGGCCGTCGCGTACGTCGCGCCGCGCGTTGAAACTTTTGGCGCGAAAACATTCCTCCCTGCGGTCGGACTATGAAGGGAGAGTCATTCCAGACCCGATACGCAGAGTAGCACTACGTCCGCGCGAGACCTGGGAAGGGTCTCGCAGGCCGTTAGACCACACTTAAGACAAACCCAACTTCTGTCCAAAGATTGGGGTCCACCTCAGTTCTTCGCGATTCACTTGGCCAATACGAAGTTATAGTACAGCACGAGCAAGCCAATCAATGCAGCAGGGATGACACGCAGTCCAGGAGCAGGCTCAATTTCGACTTCCACTTTTCCCCACGCAATGATGATCGTGAGCAGGCCGCCCGCCATGACACAGATCCTTCGTAATACTTCGTCGTCAGTAGTCAGTCCAAAACTTAGAATCGCCAAAGCTAAGAGCAATAGAGCCGCGAAGACTAAATGGTGTCCATATGCCATGAGCAAAGCCAGGCCTAATGCAGGCTGAGCGTCGCTCGATTCGTAAACTCTTGGTGTTGCCTGAGGCACGATGAGCGGTGCACGCTTCTCCGCTGCCGCCAACTCGTCAATTACATTCGCCAATGGATCATCGTTGGGAAGCGATGCGACAAAAGTCTGCTGGCATTTTCGACAACGCACTTGCTTGCCAAGAATCTGCGGGGATACGACAAAGGTAGCCGCGCACCCGGGGCACGAAATTGTTTCGGACATATTTGTTTCGCTCGCGATGTCGTTTGTGCAAGGGTTATGCCGTTTGAACTTTCCGGCTCAACTTAAATGCGGGACAGTTTGATTGCAACAACAATGAAACTCCGGCGTACGACGGCGAATCTGGGTAAAATGCACTAATGTTGCTGAATTATGGAGAGTGCGTTTTTCTGCGACTGCTGGCGGGGACGCCTGAGAGGGACCGGACAGATCGCTATCCTTGGCGCGTGAATGCCCCACTCTATCCAGATTGTTGCCCGATTATTGCGTTTTGGTTTTTTTCTTGGCGCGTGGAAAAGTGAATTCTGATAGCCACTCAATACCGGGATCTTTTATCAAGTTGTGATAGGCAACGAGTGCAATGGCCAAGATTCATTTCCATACCAGTCACTATGCCGTTCTCCTCCTCGCACTTTGCCTAGTGCTTCAATCGATTTCGATGGCCATTGGCCAAGAACTACATGCGCCGGCAAAGGGCAGCACAAATCCGTTCGTCACCGGCAGTACCAGTCACAAACCCCTGCCGCCGCTGGCCTGCTTGCGATGTGAGGGACCGGCACCTTGCCCGCCCTGTCGCGGGTTCATGTATTACGGCGCCCCGACCCCTTGTTTCAAATGTCCTGACGGCCATTGCGGCAACTGGGCCATCTCCTGGTCACGAGCCTGGATTGACTGGCGTGAACATTCGTCCGCCCACCACACCCCTTGTCGATGTATCAAGTAACGCGGAGCGCATGCCATGGCTGGTTTCGGCGAGGATATCTGCAGGCTGTCGACGCGCGCAATTCCATGGATTTGGATCTACGCACCAAGTCGTACTGGCCACGCGCACGAAAATAGTGCCGGCGCACATCGTTAAGCACGCGATATTGCTGTTCGAGTGCATGCCACTCGGCACCAGCGCATAAGACAACGTCCTCACCGTTCGCGAGCAGTTCAACGTCGGTCAGGCGACGCGCGCGCAGGTTCACATGGCGAATGTTGCCCTGCAGCGAGCCAGGCTCGACTTGCTCAAGAGCGAAAACAATTATCGCCAGGCATTTGAGTCGCTGACCGCGATAGTCGGCGTCGACGTCTCGCTCACGCCGCTCGCCACCCTGCTAGATGGCGACCTTACGCCGATTGATTACGATGAAGCCCTAACGCGTCTCGTCGTTCAGTCGCCTCAACTCCAAGCCGCCCGCAGCAAGCTGGAAAGCGATCGCATCACCATTCGGCGCGAATTGGTGCAGCCCGTCCCTGATGTGGTCATTGAAGGCGGTGTGGGGCGTAATTTCGAAGCCGACGATACCGTTGCGATGGCACGTCTGGGAATCGAAATTCCCATCTTTGACTGGAACCAAGGCACCATTCGCCAAGCCGAAGCCGATTACGTGCGACAGCAGGGCGAAGTTCGCCGATTGGAACTCGTGCTCAAGCAGGAGCTTGCCAGCACCTATAGCGATTATTTGACGGCGTTGCAGTTTGCGGAGAATTATGCCAACGTCATTTTGCCGGAAGCGCGCTCCGCGTACGAATTGCAATTGCGGAGTTACCAAAACGATCGCATCACATGGCGTGAAGTATTGCAGACTCAACAGGACTATTTCATGCTGCAGGACGAGTATGTGCGTACCCGATCCATGTCGTAACTGCATGGCTTGGGAACACGCCCAAGATCGCGATTATGCACTACTTGCTAGTCACAGATGGGGACTACGAGCGGGCGGCCGCCCCGAAGAAAAGCGGCGCAGAATGCGGCGCACAAGTGGCGCAAATTCAGGCGCAACCGATGGCGGCTGATTGTGGCAGGGAGTTGCATCAATCGCCGCAAGTAGCTGCTCTACCAACGACTTGTGGGCTGGCCAGCGCCAATATACCACAATTGCCAGCGGAGAGGACAGGATTCGAACCTGCGGTACGGTTTGACCCGTACATCGGTTTAGCAAACCGACGCTTTCGACCACTCAGCCACCTCTCCGGGTGCTTGGGCGAAGGGGAACTGGTCCCACGACGCCTTGGTTTCGCCTAATTTTGCCTTATGCTTGAACGGCCCGCAAGTCGTCTTCCACTCAGCCGGACGCTGGGGAAGCGATTTTGAAGTATATTTGTCCGCCAAAGGTGGTTTGTAACGGCTGCAAGGGCGGCCACTTCCTTATCGACGCGGCAACCAGCGCGGGGGTTCGCGCGAGGGCGTTTTCAGACGGGATTGGGGGCTGCATGTGCGTTGATTGGAGAAGTGGCGCGAAAATCGGGCGGGGCGCGTTGATCGTCTGTGCTATTTTGGTGCTGGGCCCTATTAGCAGGGCAGCCGAAAACAATGCCGCGCTCACCGCCGCCGCGACCATCACCGCCAGCGAACTTAAGTCGCACGTCGATGTCCTCGCCGACGATTCTTTGGAAGGGCGCGAGGGTGGTTCGCGTGGCGGCAAAGCGGCCGGGGGATATTTGGCCGCCGAGATGCAAAAGCTGGGGCTCAAAGGTGGTGGCGACAGCGGATCGTTCTTTCAAAGCTTTCCTGGCGGGCAGCGCAACTTGCTCGGCGTATGGGAAGGGAGCGACCCGGAGCTCAAGAAGCAATACGTCGTCATCGGCGCGCACTACGATCATGTCGGCTACGGCAGTCGCACCAATAGCTTTGGACCGACAGGCTACATTCATAACGGCGCCGACGACAACGCCAGCGGCGTGGCCGGCTTGCTTGAAATCATCGAAGCCTTCACATCGATCGAAGCGCATCCACAGCGCAGTGTTCTTTTTGCGATGTGGGATGGCGAAGAGAAAGGTTTACTCGGCTCGAAACACTGGCTCCGTCAACCGACCGTGTCGACGAAAGATGTCGTGCTCTATATCAATCTCGACATGATCGGCCGCTTGCGAAAGTCGCAGGTGGAAGTCTACGGCACGCGCACGACCAAAGGCTTGCGCTGGCTCACCAACCAGGCTAATCAAGCGGAAAAACTAGTGCTCGATTACACGTGGGAGATGAAAGAGAACAGCGATCACTATTCGTTCTACGAGCGCGGCATGCCGACGATGATGTTTCACACTGGCTTGCACGACAACTACCATCGCCCTAGCGACGATGCGCATCTCATCAACAACGATGGCATCCAACAGGTGGCGAAGTTGGTGTTTGGATTGGCATACGAAGTCGCCAACAGCAAACAGACGTTCGCGTTCCGCAGCGAGTCGCGCCGCGAGGATCCGTATCAACGCCGTATCTTCGAGCAACCGATCGCCCCCTCGCCGCCCCGTCTGGGTGTCGAGTGGCAAGATCCCAAGGCGGGCGAAGCGGGCGTCGTGATCGCCAAAGTGACAACTGGCCTTCCCGCTGCCAAGGCAGGCTTCAAGACGGGCGATCGCCTCGTGAAATTCGATGGACAAGAGGTGACGGGCGATATGCAACTGCGGCAAGCGGTGCTGGCGGCCCCCTCGCCTGCCGAAGCGGAAGTGATCCGCGCTGAGCAAGCCGAGCCTGTGAAGCTCACGATCGAACTCAATGGCGCGCCGATCCGCGTTGGCATCACCTGGCGCGATGATCCGGCGGAACCCAACTGCGTGCTAATCACGCAAGTGGTCTATGGCTCGGCGGCCCATGCGGCGGGACTAAAAGAGCGCGATCGGATCTATGAAGTCGGCGGAAAATCGTTCACAGGCAGCACGGAGTTTTTACAACTGATCAACGAGTCCGCCAGCCCGTTGGATGTCTTGGCAGAGCGTAGCGGCATCCTCAAGCACTATAGCTTGACCTTGCCGACCGCTCGTTAGCGGAGCGAACCGCGACGATCGCACCACTAGGCCAGTGGTCGCAGGCGTAAATTCTGGTACGCTTGCAGGGATAACTACAGATTCCGCGACCTCCCGACGATCCGTCATGCTTTCTGACCATTATCTCTCCGGCCGTCGTGGCTTGTCGTTCGAACTTTTCCCGCCCAAGACTGCGGCGGGCGAGGAAGCGATGTATGCCACCGTGGCGGAGTTGACCGCGTTCGCTCCCGACTACATCACCTGCACCTATGGAGCCGGCGGCAGCACGCGCAACAAGACACTGGAAATCGTGTCGCAAGTGAAGCAGCGATTTAGCCTGCCGGTGGCTTCGCACCTGACCTGCGTCGGTTCCACGGTCGAGCAATTGCGCGACTACCTGCGCGAAGCGGCCGAGCGGGGCGTCGATTACATCGTCGCCCTGCGTGGCGATCCTCCCAAAGGCGAAACAGCCTTCACGCCCGTTGCAGGCGGATTACGCTACGCGAACGAATTGGTCGAGGTGATTCGCCGAGAGTTTCCGAATTACGGCATCGCGGTGGCCGGCTATCCGGAAGTGCATCAGGAAGCGGTGAGCGCCGACGACGACCTGCAATGCCTGCATCGCAAAGTCACGGCGGGCGGCGATGTGGTCATCACGCAGCTCTTCTACGACAACGCCGATTACTTCCGCTTTGTCGAGCGCTGCCGGGCGCTGGGGATCACCGCGCCGATCGTACCTGGCATCTTGCCGGTCACGAATCTCTCGCAGATTCAGCGAATCACGTCGCTCTGCAAAGCGCGCTTGCCGGACAGCTTTGTGGCGGAGTTGAGCGAGCGCGATGATCCACAGTGGCAGCACGATGTCGGCGTCGCCTTTGCGACCCGGCAGGTGCAAGAGTTGCTCGACAACGGCGCCCCCGGCGTTCACTTCTACGTCCTCAACAAAGCGACTGCCACGGCCGCCGTGCTGCGCGGCGTCGCCTGGCACAACGCCCCGTTGTAATGTCTTTATGGCATCCTGCTTCGGGACCATCATGACGGCGCGAGAAATGACCGAATACCAGAGTTCGTGACACAGCGTTTTGCCAACGAGCTCACTCGATCGTCTCTTCCACTAGGTACAACTCGCCTTTCTTTACGGCCAGATAGTGAAAGTGGTGTTCGTCATCGAACTGCACTTTGCCACCGCCAAGCGTGATGACGACGTCGTACTGATTCCCTTCGACGCCATCGACCACAACCATGTCGTGCTCGCCTGTGGATGCTACCATCGCGAGTCGCTGGCCTTGGTCG
>JBGSHH010000180.1:0-5536 GCA_041752355.1 Pirellulaceae bacterium
AAGAGCCTCTACTATCACTACTACGAGTTCCCCTCGCCGCATCATGTGCGTCCCCACTACGGCGTGATTACGGATCGCTTCAAGCTGGTGCACTACTATAAGCCCGATGTCGACGACTGGGAGTTGCTCGATCGCGAGAAAGATCCGCTCGAAGTGAAGAACTTCTATAGGGATCCCGAGTACGCTGAGACCGTTAAGGAACTGCACGCGGAACTCGCCCGCTTGCGCAAGGAAGTGAAGGAAACGGAAGAGCCACCGCGCGCCGCCTACGGCAATCAACTCTTCCAAGACGAAGCGCGACCGATGCCCAACGCAGGCAAGAAAAAGGCCGCGCCGCAACCTTGACGTCTCGCGCCGAATTAACGACTCGACAAAGTTCCCGCAAAAGATCCTGCCATGAGATTCCCTCTCCGATTGATCGCAGCGCTCGCCTGTCTGCCAGGTTTTGCTGAGTGGGCGAGCGCCGCCGAAACCAAGCCGCTGAACGTTGTCGTGCTGTATGCTGACGATTGGCGACACGACACGCTCGGTTGCGCAGGCAACGCGGTCGTAAAGACGCCGCACTTGGATGACCTTGCGCGCGAAGGAATGCGCTTCACGCATAACTGCGTGACGACGTCGATCTGTGGTGTGAGTCGCGCAACGCTCTTCACGGGCCAATGGATGTCGCGTCACGGCAATCCGGCGTTCCAAGCTTTCAAGACACCCTGGGAGCAAACCTATCCCGGGCTGTTGCGAGACCATGGCTACTACGTCGGCCATGTCGGCAAGTGGCACAACGGCAAGTTCCCGGCCGAGCGCTTTGATTTTGGTCGTGCGTATGCTGGCACCCACTGGATGAAGGAACCGGATGGCTCCAAGATTCATGTCACCAAGAAGAACGAGCGCGACGCATTGGAGTTCTTGCGCGATCGTCCTGCCGAAAAACCGTTCTGCCTCACTCTCGCCTTCTTCGCTACGCATGCCGAAGATGGCAATCCCAAGCAATACTTGCCGCAGCCGGAGAGTATGCCGCTTTACCAAGACGTCACCATTCCCGTTCCCAAAACCGCGACGCCGGAGCATTTCCGCAAGCTGCCTCCCTTCATCGCCAACGAAAAGAATGAAGGCCGCAATCGTTGGCATTGGCGGTTTGATACGCCCCAGCGCTACCAGGAGTACATGAAGAACTACTATCGCCTGGCGAGCGAAGTGGACTCCACCTGCGGGATCGTGCTGGCGGAGTTGAAGAAGCAAGGGGTGCTCGACAACACGTTGGTGATCTTCACCACGGACAATGGCTACTTTCACGCTGAACACGAACTGGCGGACAAATGGTACCCGTATGAAGAGAGCATTCGCGTTCCCTTGATCGTACGCGATCCACGCATGGCCCCGGCCCAGCATGGCCAAACGAATGACGACTTCACACTCAATGTTGATCTCGCCCCTACGATCCTGGCCGCCGCTGGCATCCCCGCTCCGCCCAGCATGCAAGGCGAGAATCTGGCTCCGCTCTATCTGGCGAAAGCGAAACCAGCGTGGCGAACGGAGTTCTTTTACGAACACGCCATCATCCGCGATAAGAACTTCATCCCCGCTTCCGAAGCGCTGGTGCGGAAGGATTGGAAGTACGTGCTCTGGCCTGATTTCGACCATGAAGAGTTGTTCGATCTGACGAAGGACCCGCTCGAAGAACACGATTTGGCCCAAGATCCCGCGCAGACGAAGCGACTGAACGAAATGCGCACACGGTTCAAAGAACTCAAGTCCGCCGCTAGCGCGCCCCTTGCTACACCGTGACCTCTCCACGAGCACACGCCATGCGCATGAAACCCTGCTATCTGATTGTCGTCGCGCTGCTTGCGATTTACCCCGCGATGAACTCCGCGACGACGCAAGCCGCTGATGCGCGTCAACCCAATCTCATTTGGATCATGGCCGACGATTTAGGTTATGGCGAACTGGGTTGCTATGACCAGAAGGTCATCACCACGCCGCACATCGATCGCATGGCCCGCGAAGGTTTGCGCTTCACGCAGTTCTATGCCGGCGCGACCGTTTGTGCGCCTTCACGCAGCGTGCTCATGACGGGCCAACATCACGGCCACACACGGGTGCGCGGCAATGCCGGCAAGGCCAATCCGATCGCACAAGCGTTGCGAGCCGAAGATGTAACCGTCGCCAAGGTGCTGCAACAGGCCGGCTATCGCACGGCGCTCGTCGGCAAGTGGGGCTTGGGCGATGTGGGCGCTGCCGAAAGTGGTCTGCCGCGCAAGCAAGGCTTCGATGAGTTCTTTGGCTATCTGAATCAACACCATGCCCACAATCACTTTCCGGACTATCTGTGGCGCAACGAAGAGAAGGTCTCGCTCCCCAATAAAGTGACGCCGGTCGATGACAACGGCGGTGGCTATGCGACCCAAGCGGTGCAATTCGCGGACGATCTCTTCGCCGAAGAAGCGATCAAGTTCGTCACCCAGAACAAGTCGCGCCCCTTTTTCCTGTACTGGAGCATGGTGGTTCCCCATGCCAACAACGAGCGCACCCGCGCCCTCAAGGATGGTGCCGAAGTGCCGGACTACGGTCCGTACGCCGACAAGGATTGGCCCAATCCCGACAAAGGTCAGGCGGCGATGATCTCGCGACTCGATGGCTACGTGGGGCGCATGCTGACCGTGCTGCGCGAGCAAGGACTCGCCGAAAACACCTTGGTGATCTTCACCAGCGACAACGGCCCGCACAACGAAAGCAATCATAATCTGAAGCGATTTGAACCTTCCGGGCCGCTCACAGGCATCAAGCGCAGCCTCACCGATGGTGGTATCCGCGTGCCCATGATTGCCTGGTGGCCGAAAAAGATCGAAGCCAATACGGTTTCCAAGCACGCTTGCTACTTTGGCGATTGGATGGCGACCGCTGCCGAACTCGCAGGCGGAAAGATGCCCGATCATTGCGACTCGATTAGCTTTGCTCCGACGCTGCTTGGCAAGACCGACGAGCAACAGCAGCATGAGTTCCTTTATTGGTAGTTTCACGAAGGAGGCTTCAAACAAGCCGCCCTCTATCAAGGGCGTTGGAAAGGAATTCGCACCGGCAGTGCTGCTGCGCCGGTGGCGCTGTTTGATCAGCAAAACGATATCGGCGAGAAGACGAATGTCGCCGCCCAACATCCCGACATCGCCCACAAGATCGGCGACTATCTCCGCACGGCGCGCCGCGATTCAACCGACTGGGAACCGCGCTGGCCATCGCCCCCCAAAGCCGCTCCCAAAAAAACTTCCTCGCAAAACAACTAAGCCATGAAGACTCTTCTATTCGCACTGACAGCGATCATTTCGATCTGCCAAGTAAGCCAAGCGACCGCCGAACCGCGCCGCCCTAACATCCTGTTCATCATTGTCGATGATCAGTCGCCGCTGGATCTCCAGGTATATGAGCCGAAATCACAGCTGCAAACGCCCCACATCGATCGACTCGCCCGCGAAGGCATGGTTCTCGATGCGGCCTATCAGATGGGGTCGTTTTCCGGCGCTGTCTGCACCCCTTCGCGACACATGGTCATGAGCGGGCGAACCGTTTGGCACTTGCCGATCGGACCCGGCGCGAAAAGTCATTGTCCTCCGCAATTAGAACAAAACACGCTGGCCGCTGTCTTCAATCGCGCAGGCTATGCCACCATGCGCACCTGCAAGATGGGCAACAGTTATGAAGCGGCTAACAAGCAGTTCACCGTTCGCAAAGACGCCACCAAGCGGGGCGGCGATGCGCAAAACGGCAGCGCCTGGCACGGCGAGCAAGTGCTCGACTATTTGCAAGCGCGCGAAACAGCCCAAGACGATCGCCCGTTTTTGATCTACTACGGTTTCTCGCATCCCCACGACACGCGCGATGGCACACCTGCGCTGCTCGCCAAGTATGGCGCGGTCAATCACACTGATAAGAAAACGCTCCCGCCCGCCCACGAGAAACAACCTCCGCTACCGGTGAACTATTTGCCTGCGCATCCCTTTCCACACGGCCATCCTGGCTTGCGCGACGAAGTGGCGGTGAGTGGTGTCTGGGAGAAACGAGACGAACGGACCATTCGCAACGAACTGGGGCGCGAGTTCGCTTGTGGCGAGAACATCGATGTGCAGATCGGTCGCGTGTTGGAAAAGCTCGAAGCGATGGGCGAGCTGGACAACACTTACATCGTTTACACCGCCGACCATGGCATGGCGATTGGTCGGCATGGCCTGCAAGGCAAACAGAATCTCTACGAACACACCTGGCGCGTGCCGTTGATTGTCAAAGGCCCCGGCATCAAGCCCGGGACGCGCGCTCCTGGCAATACCTATCTGCTCGACGTACTAGCGACGCTCTGTGATCTGGCAGGTATTGCTCCGCCGGAGTCGAACGAAGGGACCAGTTTCAAGCCCGTGCTCGAAGGCCAGCAGCAAACTATCCGCGATGTACTCTATGGCGTTTACAACGGCGGCACGAAGCCTGGCATGCGCTGCGTGAAGCAAGGGGATTGGAAGCTCATCAAGTACGACGTGCTGGATGGCAAAGTCCACGAAACGCAACTCTTTAATCTCGCTGAGAATCCTTATGAATTCATCGCCGCACATCACGACTTGAAAGTCGCTGCCCTCACCGGCCACACGCCCGCAAAGCAGCAAACGAATCTCGCCGACGATCCGCGTTACGCCAAGAAGCTGGCCGAAATGGAAGCCTTGCTGCTCGCGGAAATGCGCCGCTTGCACGATCCCTATCGACTGTGGAATCAACCCAGCGACGACTTGCCGGCAGCCGTCAACGACGCGCCTAAGAAAAAGAAGAATCGTCCCGCTGCGAAGGATGCTCCCTGATGAGATGGTTCATCTTGCTTTTGGCCGTGGGCACGTGCTGCATGATCGCGACCAATCTCGCGTGTGCGCAGTCTCCTCCCGCCGCCAGCACCAGACCCAACGTGCTGCTCTTTTTCATCGACGACTTAGGACGCTGCGATGTGGGCATCGATGGCTCGACCTTCCACGAAACGCCCCAGCTCGATGCGCTCGCTAAGTCAGGCGTGCGCTTTACTGACTTCTACTCGGCTCATCCCGTCTGTTCGCCGACGCGCGCGGCGCTGATGACAGGCAAGGTGCCGCAGCGACTGGGCATCACCGATTGGATTCATCCCGGCTCAGGCGTGCTCTTGCCTGCGACGGAGACCACGCTCGGCGAAGCCTTTCAATCGCAAGGCTACCAGACCGCCTATCTTGGCAAATGGCATCTCGGCGAGGAGGACGCCGATCATCCCCGCCAACATGGCTTCGAGTGGACCAAAGGGGTGAATCGCGCCGGCCAGCCTGCGTCGTACTACTTTCCGTACAAACGCGCTGGCGATAAGCCAACGTTGTGGGATGTTCCCGATTTTGAAAATGGCAACTCAGGCGACTATCTGACCGACGCGCTCACTACCGGCGCGATCGAGTTCCTGCAGAAGCGCGATGCGAAACGTCCCTTCTTCATGTGCTTCAGTCACTACGCGATTCATACGCCGATTCAACCGCCGAAAGATTTGCCAGGC
>JBGSHH010000181.1:0-20468 GCA_041752355.1 Pirellulaceae bacterium
CCCAGGATGGACAGAAGTGTGGTTTTACCGCTCCCCGATGGCCCGGCCAAGAACACGCACTCGCCATGCTTCACCGCGAGGTTGATCCCGCGTAGCACAGGCGTTTCCTGATCGCCACGACGGTAGCTTTTGTTAAGCTCCGTGATGCTGATAGCCAATTGTGAGTCGTGGGTAGGCATGGGCGAATTTCGTTAGGACTGCAAGACGATCAGCGGATCGACCTTGCGAACTCGAAGGTACGGAATGAGCGAAGAACCAAGGCAAATCACCAACACCAAGGCACAACTGCTGAGCGACAGCCACAGCGGAATCACGATGGGTGCCGCTGGCGAGGTGAAGACAGCTTGGATGATCGTTACCAATTGCAAGCCGATCAGCGAACCAACGATAGCCATGACAACGGCTTGAATCAGCAACACCGAGAAGACTTGTCGTTCGGTCGCGCCAATGGCTTTGAGAGTGCCGAACTCGACTAAACGATCGAGAACCATGGCATAGAGTGTTTGTGCCACCATTACCAAGCCCACGAGCACACCCAAGATGGTCGAAGCGCCAAAGCTAATGCCCAGGCCGGTCCGCGTAAGCCAAAAGTTAACGCATGCTTCGCCATACTGTCGGCTGGGCAAAGCATCGACATTGGGGACGCGCTCGCGAATGGCGGCGCAGACTTGTTCGGCGTCGGCACCGGGTTCGAGTTCGACGAGGATATACGAGCAGTCGTTGGGATTCTTATTGAGGAAGCTGGCAGCCTGGTCGTAGTTGGTGAAGACGTACGGCGCCACTTGAAAGCCCATCATGCCATGACTCTTCCCCACGACGCGGGCGCGCTTGTGGCCAACTTCTCGAACTTCCCCAATTTTGGGATAGGCGATTTTGAAGTCTTCGCTTTCATCGACGACGATGCCATCGGTTTGCTGCAAGGCGTCGCTGGGGCCTTCTTTCAGATTCCAAGCGCGGCCGAGTTGACTATGACGATCGACCCCCACCACCGCCACGCCTTCAAAGCCACCATTGGGCAAGGTCATGTCCGTGAAGCCGATCAAATAGGGATCAGCACGCTTGACACCGGGAATCGGTCGGACGCGATAAACCCAGCGGCGCGGGATGTCGCGCGGATACTCGATGATGTGCATCTCCCGATGGCCAACCCAGATGTCGGCCTGGGCGTTCTGCACCAGCAAACTGGCTTTGAAGATCAGCCCCAGAAACAGCCCGCCCTGGACATTCACCAGCACGACCGAAAAGATCACGCCGACAAGCGCAGTGAAGAGCTTGCCTCGATCAGCGGCCAGGGTTTGAAGGGCAATAGACCACATGTCATTTACAAGACTACGTTAAAGCCATCGTTGATGTAGCCGAAGCCGGGATAAACCAAACGGAAGCATCCCGTCTCTCGTTCATCGGATATCGGCGGGGGTGAAGATAAGGATTCTGAGGGGCACGGTACAGACGGCGAGGACCAGAACTGGAGAAGTAGATCAAGCGGCTGCGGCGTTGCGTGGAAGCGATCGACGGGGGTGTTTTCCACCCTGATTGGTCAATTCGACGATCCAATGTAATTCGGCCAAAGTGGCTTCGTCGCAACCGGTGGTTGTGAGATCGCGTTCCGGCAGTGGGTTGCCAAAGAAGCGACGATGAGCACGAGGATGATTGATCTCGCCATGCTTAAGGTCTAAGGCCAAAGCGACGGCGGGATTATTGCAAACCGCCGAGTAAGACTTCACCTCGCCGATCACCTCAAAACCCGTGAAACGTTCGTAGAAGCCCACGTGATGGGGATGCACGGCAATCAGCAATTCGTCCACCCCTTGTCGGGCGGCAAACTGCGCCATGTGACTCATCAATTGCACAACCACCGCCAATTTACTTTCGCGGCCATGTCCATTCACGGCTAGACAAGAAACCTCCGCCATGGTGACACCTTGACGACGACGGTTAGCGACTTCGTCGGCGTAAACATCCTCTAGCGGCAAACCAAGCTCGCCATCCCGCACCAGCGAGAGCGAGCCCAACAACTGCTCGTTGCGCGACGCGAGAAAGATGTCGGTCGTCGATAGCAGGTGATAACGTGTGGCCCGCATTTCGTAGGGATTTGGCTCAATCAGACCTGTCTCGACGTAAGCGCCATAGACCAGACGCAAAGCGGCAAAGACATCTTCGCGCTGGACGGCTAGCTTGCTGACGATGGTGTCCGTGGTGGACTGTTCCGCAGCCGGGCGACTGAGCAAGCGGCCCGCGGTCGCGGTTGTGGAGCGGGCGAACGAAGTATCAAAGGAGATGGGACGGCGAGTCCAGCGTGAAGAGGATTCGATTTGATTGGGCAGAGCGATCATTTACCAGCACTCCATTTGGGGTTCGATCAACCGAGATGAGAAGGAAAATCTAAGCAATCGCAAACAACTAAACCGAGCGGCTCGCGCCGCTTCGCGACGTTAGGCTGTGACCCAACGTTCGCTGCAAATCACCTCTCCTGCGTACCTGCAACTTTCCCATCGCACTGTTCAGATGCGACTTAACCGTCGTGATGCCAATTCCTAGTTGCCTTGCGATCTGCTTGTTGATCAGCCCCCCCGCTGCTAATCCCGCGATCTGTCGTTCGCGTTTGGTTAGCAAGCAAGAGCTACATTTCTGGTCACTCGGCAGGGATCGCCTCCAATATTCAATCTGCTTTGCGAGGGTCGCTAGCACCTGTGGGGAACAGGTGCGTTCAATGGTCACAGGGCGCTGCAAAGCGGCGAGCATAACTTCAAATGAGGACTCGGCTTCGAGCCATTGGATGCGTCCATTTATGGCCGCATCCATGACCGTCGATGTATCGAAAAATTCTCTGCCGATGCAGATGATCCGCGCGTTCGTCGGAAGCTCCAAAATAAGGGCTTCCAGCTCGTTTTCCCGCAAATTTTCCATCAGCACGAACCACACGTCGCTGTCTGCCGTAGGACAGAGATCGATCGCGGCTTCGACATCTTCGACCAGCACATCCACGGCGATACCAGGCACCGTTTGGAACCGCTTCGCGAGCGCTTCGCGGAGCAAGCGCGAGCCGCCGATCAGTCCGATGTGAGTGGAGCTGGGCATGACTGTATCCTTCACGAAACGGTGAGGTCCGCTGGCGTTGGGACATCGGAGGGCAAGCACGTGAGCAATTGAGCGATGCTGCTGGCTTCCACCAACGTGGTGGAAATGCGCTGCTCGCAGATCATCGCCCGCTCGCCGCTGGGTAAAAGCCCCACCAGGAGTAAGCCGGGAAACTCATTGAGCAGGTGGGTGTAGATGGGCGGCATCGTGTCGTCGTTCCAACTGTGCAACACCACGTTCGCCTGCGTTGCTCGAATGGCGAGGAGCAAATCGAGCTCGTTGTCGATCTCGCCGACCACGGTGGTCTCTGGGGCCTCCGCTAGCTGGCGTTTCAGCATGTCGCACATCAATCTTGGTTTCACCGCTAGCAGAATCTGGTGCATAGACTTGTTTGTCATCCTGACAAAACCTTGAGCAAAGAGTTGTTGGGATTGGTCCCCTCGTTGAACATGGTTTTAAGGATCGCCGCTATCCTCACAATCGAGCGCGCGATTCATGCCAGTTGGAGAAAAGGAGCCAGCGCCGAACTACAACGCAGCGTCAAGAACTCGCTATCGATACCTCCCGAGTTGAGCGACCACCGAATCAGTCGCATCATGAACCAGGAACTAGACCAAGTATCAGAATTGATAGGAAATGCGGCAGGATTCAGCGCCACACGACGGCGCTGGAGAACTACTCTATTCGCCACCACGACTAGACGAGGAACCAGTTCTCTAGAACCACTAGCGCGCGATGATTGAGGACCAAATCGCTCGTGAATTCAGGGGAAAAAATCAGCAAAAATCCGCCAAAGATTTTTTCTGCCCAGTTTGCGCACGAAAAAGCCCGCAGTGAAACTGCGGGCGATGAGAGTTGGCGAGGGCGACAAAACGTCAACGGCGCGGGCCGACGACCGAAGTCATGCGCTCGCGCGGCAGCAAACGTCGTGAACGAGCGTGCTCGATGGCGTCAAAGCGATCATCCACCTGCATCTTTTCCAAGATGTTGTGGACGTGATTCTTCACGGTGTAAAGCGAGAGCGATAGTTCGTTTGCGATCTCTTGGTTGGTCAAACGATTCGACATCAACCCCAAAATCTGCTTTTCACGTGGTGTGAGATTCACCTCGCCACTGCGCTGATTCGTAACGGAATCGCGCGACAACTCAGCGAGTTGCTGAAACATCGAACTCACAAGTTGTGGCGAACAGAACGTTTCACCTGCGACAATACGATCGATGGCGACGTGCAATTCTTCGAGAGAGGCTTCCTCCAGAACGCAACCGCTCGCGCCTGCGCCGACACAGCGAATGATCGCGTCTGGATCATCACTCGCGACCAAGACCACAGCCTTCGCGGCCATCGTCTGAGTTAATCGCCGAATCAAATCGGCCGCTAGTCCATCTGGAAGCTGCATATCGATCAAGCCGACATGCGTTCCCGATGCATCCAAGTTGTCCCAATTTTCCAGTTGTGTGTGATCGTGCGGCGTCACATGGAAGTAATTCACGCCTGATAGCACCGATGCCAAACAATCGCGGAAGAGACGGTTGCGATGAAAGATATGTAACTCGATCCGTTGTCCCATGCAGCTTGAACCTCCTTGGTACCTGTTAACAGGTTAACAGTATCTCCGTCCAACTCAACAAATTGGTTCATTAAGAATGGAAATTCTCGGGAACCCGAGATTTGGCGAAGTGACGGGGAGTATACCAGCGTATCCTGCGAGTTTAAAGACTCTAGGATGTTTATATGCGAATCTTTCGATTAAGTAGATATCGTAAAGATTGCGGGATAAATACACATGTTATACATGGCTTTTATGGCTTGAATGATGATGTCAACGGCGATCTAAACATCGCATATTGACAATAACAAACCGCCTAAAGTCGCCAGAATCACAAACACAAACGACGCGCAGGCAAGGCGAGAGGGCGAGAGGTTGGCAACCCTGGAAAGTTACAATTCAAAGCGCTTCAGTGCGATGCACGCGTTGTGGCCCCCGAAGCCAAAGGAGTTTGACAGCGCGTAGCGTATCTTGCGCTCGCGCGGCTCACGGGGCGTGTAGTCCAGCCGACAGTTAGGATCGGGCGTCGTGAGATTAGCGGTGGGTGGGATAACCCCCTGCTGGATTGCCAGCGTGCTATAGACCGCTTCGATGGCTCCGGCTGCGCCTAAGCAATGCCCCGTCACGCCCTTGGTGGAGGAAATGGAGACGTTGTGTGCGGAACTTCCGAACACCGTTTCAATGACACGACTTTCGACGGCGTCGTTGACTTGAGTGGAGGTGCCGTGTGCATTGATGTAGTCCACTTCGTCGAGTGCAATCTTTCCGGAGTCGATGGCCATTCTCAGGCAACGCGCCGCCCCTTCGCCTTCGGCGGGTGGCGAGGTGATGTGATAGGCGTCGCAACTCAGCCCATAGCCAGCAAACTCCGCATAGATCTTCGCCCCCCGACGTCGCGCGTGTTCCAATTCCTCCAGCACCAGCATCGCGCCTCCTTCTCCCATCACGAACCCATCGCGATCCAGATCGAATGGTCGTGAAGCAGTGCCGGGATCGTCATTGCGCGTGCTGAGCGCACGCATTTTCGTGAAGCAGGACATCGACATGGGGCTGATGGCCGCTTCCGCGCCGCCGGCCACCATCACATCGGCAGTACCGAATTGGATATGCATCCAGGCCTCCCCCAAAGCATGGGTTCCGCTCGCACATGCCGTGGCGGTGCAAAAGTTGGGGCCTTTGAGCTTGTGCGTGATGGCGGTGAAGCCGCTCGCCATATTCGGAATCGCGTAGGGGATCATCACCGGCGAAACGCGGCGGGGTCCACGTTCTTTAAACAGTTGGGCTTCCGTTTCGATATCAGCAAAAGCCCCCATCGCCACACCAATCACACAGCCGTATCGATCGGTGTTTTGCGTCAGATCCAGACCGGAATCGGCCATCGTTTCCTTCATGGCGGCGGCAGCCAACATGACGAAGCGCGATGACTGCCGAACCTCTTTTAAGCTCATGCCGGTGGTCGGATCGAGTCCCTTTACTTCCGCCGCGATGCGCACGTTCAAATCGGGCCAATCATCGGGATTGAAGAGCGTGATCGGGCCGACGCCAGTTTGGCACTTAAGTGCCGCTTCCCAAGCATCTTGCACATTATTTCCGGTGGGACCAACCATTCCCAAGCCCGTGATCACTACCCGACGCATGTTGAACTCCTTGGCATTTCGGACGCATTCCTCAAATATACCCCGAGAGTGAGGATTCCCGTAGCCCGTAGTTCTGTTTCGTCGTTTTCAGTACCACTCATCGTTCGCCCAGTCGTCAAAGACCGGCGATCGATCCTACATTGGGGGGATGCAACGCGACGATGATGCTGGTTGAGCAAAGCGATCGGAAGCGCCCCGCGCTTAAGACGCAGCAGGACGCTGTCGCCAGGCGGCGGTGCGACGCGCGGCGGCGCGCTTGGCTTCGTTGGCGATAATCAGTCGCAGTAGTTCTTCACGCAAGCGCTCGAGCAACTGACTCTGGTTTCCGTTGGGCGGGATATTTGGGCGGTTCATGGCAGTGGGCTCCTTTCACCATCGCAGCGCGAAGATCGAGGAGATGTTACATGGCTAACGCATTTCCTCCGCGAGATCCATGCGAAACAGCGGATCGACGAGTTTGCCGAAGTAGGCCAGGTCTAACGCGGACAATGGCACAGGCTGTAGTTCACCCGGCGGAATCGGGTCATCGAAAAAGCGATGGTAGTACGGCAACTGATGTGTGTCGTTCTTTACGAAGTCGAAACAGAGGGGCACAGCGGGACGGTTACAGACCGAAGGATACTCCGCCAGATCACCAATCACCTCAAACCCCATATTTCTGGTGTAGAAACGGGCGTGACGCGGATGCACCGCCACCATCACCTGGTCGTAGCCTTGCGCTCTGGCCGCTTGAATCATCCAACGATTGAGAGCGCAGAAGACGGGGAAGAAGCGCCGAAAATCGCTGCGGCGATCGGCCAAACAAGAAACTTCCGCCAAACGCAGCCCTTGTTGACGCCGCTCGGCGACTTCATTGGGATAAACCCGCTCCAGAGGCAGACCGAAGTCGCCATCGCCTACCAAGCTCACGGTCGAGAATACTTCGCCGTCTTCCGGACCCGACGTAAGTTCAGCCGTGAAGATCGTCGTCGTGGGAAGTAAGTGATAGGGGGTTACCCGCATTTCGTGCGCATTGGGAACGCCCAGTCCCGAACGTACATACGCCTGATAGATCAACCGAAACGCCGCCTCACGCTGACTGCGCGTTTGTGCGATGCAGCAACGCCAGTTCGCGAGTGCGGTGTCGTCATGGCGCGAACTTGCAACTTCGTTAGATGAGGCATCCTGCCAGTCGCTCCCATGGATGGTCTTCGACATGATGGAACTACAATCGGGTTGCGAACGACTTGCGCGCGGGCAGGTTGATTTCAACGCCTCGGGACGAAGGCGCAAAAGCCAATGCCTGGCCATTCGGCAGCATGCAAGGGTTCAAGCGAGTTTGCCAGAATCAAGAAAAGCTATCGCTCGCCATGCCTTCCTCGGTGATGAGGGGAGCAGTTGGATGGCAACGGGACGAGTTTGGGACAAGGTCAGCGATCTAAAGAAAACCTAGGTCGCATCCCGGCAATGTCAAAATCATCGCTAAAGATTACCGACTGCCCGTAGCAGACGTAGACGAGCGAGGACCGCATCGTAGTAAGCGTGATGATGATTCCGAAAACTCTGAACGCGCAGGCCTTCGGCGGCGAGCACGTCGGTATTGGTGCCCATATCCTGCGCATAGCGGCCGCGCGTGACGCGGATATTTTCTTCCGCTTGTGCCAGCGCCGCGTGCGTCACTTGCAATCGACGTAACGTCTCTTGGGCATTGAGCCAACCCCGCCGCACGTCAAGCCGAATGCGAGAATCGAGATCGGCCCGCAGCCGATGAATGGCCATGGCTTGTTGCTGCAGCGCGCAAGCGCGGTGTTTATCCCGCCCGCCGTCGTAGAGATTCCACGTCACACCCAAGCCGATGGAGGTGATGCCTTGCGGTGCTTGATATTGATTTTCGTTGAATACATATCCGCCTGTCACGGCAGCTTGAGGGCGGTTGCGCGCGATGATACTTTCCGCTTGTTGCTCCAAGGCTTCCGCCTGCCAGGCGAGTTGAGAAAGTTCGTCGCGACTCTCGACGGCCACTTGCGTCAGAACGTCGAGCTCTTCGCCGACCCGCTCCACGGTTAAGTCGCGTAAATGGACAGGCGTATTGAGCGGACGCGCCAAACGACGATTGTAGGACGCGCGGGCCGCGTCAAGGTGGTTCTCGGCAGCAATCGCGGCATAACTCGCATCGGCCAACGCAACTTGCGCCGCCAACAAGTCGTTCTTCGGGCGTTGATCATTCTCGAACATCATTTCCACGTCGCGCGTGTGCGCCGTCAAGCTACGGACCGTCGAGCGGGCCAACTCCAATTCGCTCGATGCGCGCAGCACTTGCACATATTCCTCCGCCACGCGCAGCTTTAGATCGAGATAAGCGACGCGGGCGTCCATTTCTGCGGCCGCAGCAGTGGCATTGGCGGCTTCAATCGCGGCAGGCACGCTGCCGCCGGTGTGGATCGGCACGGTCAGTGCGGCAAAGTAGCCAGCGTTAGCCTGTTGCGAGTTGGGAAAGATGGTGTTGTTGGGAACCGTTGGCGGAGCGCTGAATACAAAGCCAGGCTGGTTGTCGCGTACAGTGTAGGACGCACCAACATCCAAGAGAGGATAGTGTTCCGCGTTCGCGGCGTGCCACTGCTCGATGGCAGCCGCGGATGATGCGCGTTTGGAGTCCAGCCAGGGATCCACCGCCATGGCGATCGACCAGGCAAGTTCTAGTGACTCTGGCTCGTGATGTTCGAGCTCCTCCAAGACCTCCGCCGGCGTGAATGTTGGCGTCACGGGCGCATTGACGCGGATCTCATCCACTTCCACGACCTGCGGCAATCGCGCAATACGGCGACTCGATGTCGTGATCGATGAATTGGCTTCAAGTGCTTTTGCAGATACAGGGGGAAGTCGCTGAAACTTAACCGCTTCAGGAGCGAGTTCCGCAGTGATGCCGTGATTGCCACACGCCAACGTCGCCATCAGTGCGGAGGTCAACCAACCGCGCAGCGCCAAACGTCGCCTCTGGACGACTTGTTCGCTCGTTGGCATCTTGGCATTCGTTTCCAAGATCGTCGTTCCCTCAATCTGGGCAGAACTGTCACTACGATTCCTTTCGGCGTCACAAGCTGGCAGTCGTTAGCTTGCGTCCGCACAGCGCATTGTTGGAGCAATCGAAAGGGTCGCGCTACCGATATCGCCACGAAAACTCGCTGACATGTGCGGTCGTTCGCTGTCTGAGGAATGTAGCGATTACAACGTTTGCCATTTGGCGGTTTGCCGACCCCTCGGATGGAACAGATTCGACCTATAGTTTTGGGTAGATCGTCCATTATTCCTCTCGCCAATTCTCGCTGAGATGTCATCATGGCTGCCAACAACGCCCCTAGCATGGAAGAGCTACTGGCTAAGACCGCGAAGATTCGCACGTCCGCAGGCGTCGCGCAACGCGTGTTGCGATTGGTTGAAGATCCCGCCTTCAGCGTGGCGGAAGTGGTGCGTGTTTTGGAAACGGATCCCGCGTTAGCGACGCAAATCTTGTGCTTGGTCAACTCTTCGTATTTTGGTTTGCCTCGCAAGGTCGGAAGCTTGCAGCAAGCGATTTGCCTGCTGGGCGTCCATACGTTGCGACTAGCATTGTTGAACTATGGGGTCCTGCAATGCCTTGGTCAAACATTGCCGGGGCCGCGCCGCGATGAACTCCTGCGACATTCGTTGACGGTGGCCACTGTCGCCGAACGATTGGTAAAGCGTCATGAGCAGCGCGGCGCGGAAGAAGCCTATTGCGCGGGATTGGTGGTGGACGTTGGCATGCTGGCACTCGCCCAAAGCGCGCGGCCACATTATGAACCCCTGCTCATTAACCATGCGCCCGGCGCGGAGCTGATCGACGCGGAGCGCGATTACTTTGGCTTTGATCATGCGGAGTTTGGCGCTCGTTTACTCGCGCAGTGGAACTTGCCTGAGGAGTTTGTGCTAGCAGCCGCGAAGCATCACGACGTGCCGCGTGGTCCGGCAACAACCACGACTCCCATTCAAATCGCCGAGCAAGTAGCGAGCGTGCTCTGGACAAAGCACGGCGCGGAAGTTTGCGTCGCGCGCGAAATGCTGACGAAGTACTACGACTTTACTTTGGATGATTTCATTCAGCTCGCCGTCGATTGCAAACGGGAGCTTTGCGAAAACGCCGCGACGTTTAACGTCTCGTTGCGCGATGAAATCGATGTGGAAGGTTTGCGAACGCAAGCCATGGAATTGTTCGTTTCCGCATCGGTCGCGACGGCCGTGGAGTTGGATGGGCTGCATTCGCTCGTGGAGTGCTCTCTGCCCCCACTCTAAAGCCCTTCTTTCGGGGCACATCAAGCTGCGAGTGCTCGGCGCATTACAAAAACGCTACAATCCGCTTCGACACTCAGATTGGTTGGCATTTTCGCTTACAATCCCTTCAGGTAAAAAGCCATTGGGATTTGTTGGTTTTCCCTCTCTGCGGACTGAACCGAAGTCGTTGGCCTTGCGTAACTTAGCGTGCGGTCTCCCGCATGACTTGACGCAACTTCCTATGAAACCGTCAATTAAGGCCACGCGAAGATCACAAAAAAAATTTCGAGTCAGCGTGCTAGATGCTTGACTGCGCCGAACGCACAGTTACCATGCGCGTACTGTTGAGGGGGATTCCGGCGTAACCAAATCCGCCTTTTAGTCAAGTAAGGTAGGTAGCGAAGACTTTAATGGCGGAAAACCGCCTCAAGAAGTTGACAACCCGGTTGAGGGTCTCTATTTTCACTATCTAACGCAATTGGCACAACTTGTCGAATGTCGCAAGTCCTGCGACAGAATTAATAGAGCCCATAGGTGGCTCGGATCTGAAGACGCTTAAACGAAGAGACTGTGAAAACTTTTCAGGAGGATTGGGAACGAGTAAGGCACAATGCCGAGGGAAGAGGCACTTCACCTAGGCAACGTCGGTCAGATTGCATGGGATAGATGACGCTTGAAGTGAACGAATGAGGGTTCGTTTTTCAGCGACATCACGGAGAGTTGGTTCACCTGGAAGGACGCAGCATGGCCAGCGCCAATGTATGGATGTTCGGGGAAGACGCCTGTCTTGTCGCCGAACTGAGGGATCATTTGGATGGGGCAGGGATTTCGCTAACGGGCTATTCCCTGGCCGCTTGGCAGAATGAACAGCTTCCGCGCGGTTGTCCCGCAGCGGTTTTCGTCGATTTGCGTGGACCAGAACACTGGTCCCAATTGCGCTCCATGCGCGATCACTGGAAGAAACTCAACACACAGATGGTGCCTTTTATCGGCATCGTGGAGCATGGCTTACCAGCGGATCGCGTCGTTCTCGCCGAGCAAGTTCTGGCCGGCGTCGTGAGTGCTCCTTTGCCCGCAACTGGCTGGAAGGACCGCCTGCAAGATGCTGTAAAACAAGAGCGCATTCGCGAAGCCGAACAGGCAGGCGGATGCCGCATGCTTCATGGTGCGGGACGTAAGTTCTTGACTTACACACCATCGCTCTTTCCGCTGCTGGATGATTTAGAAGTGGCGGCGCGCTGCGATTTCACGATCCTGCTAGTGGGCGAAACCGGCACCGGCAAGACAACGCTGGCGCGGATGATTCACGATTCGTCTGCCCGACGCGAGAATCGTTTTCTGCCTGTCGCTTGCGGTTCGCTTCCCAATGAATTGATCGACAGCGAGTTGTTCGGTCATGTTCGCGGAGCCTTTACCGGTGCCGACAAGAATAAAGAAGGCAAGTTTGAAGTCGCAGGCGAAGGTTCGATTTTGCTCGATGAAATCGACGTTTTAGGCCTGGTGCAACAAGCCAAGCTGTTGCGTGTGCTCGAAACCGGCGAGTTCGAACCACTCGGCTCGAACGAAACCCGCCGCACTTCGGCTCGCACGATCGCAGCCTCTAACTTGTGTTTGGAGATGCTGGTTCAGCAAGAGCGTTTCCGGGCTGACTTGTTCTATCGCCTGAATCAAGTGAAGTTCGAAGTGCCGCCGCTCCGCCATCGTCCCTTGGACATCTTGCCGCTGGCGATGGATGCCGCCGAAGAGTGCTGCAAGGAACACAACCTACCGCCGCGTCGGATGCATAGCGACTTCATCGAAACCTTGAAGCTCTACTCGTGGCCTGGCAATATTCGCGAACTTCGCAACGAAGTGCGTCGCGCCGTGTTGTTCGCCCGCGATGGCATCGTCACGCCGCAACCGCTGACTGCCAGCATCCTCAAGGCAGTGGAAGGTAAGCGGCAGGCCGAACGCGAAGCACCTGTTCGCAGTGGCTTGGCCAACGAGGTCGCGCAGACCGAGCAAGACATGATCGAAACGATGTTGAAATCGCAGAAGTTCAATCGCGCCGCTACCGCTCGAGCGCTCGGTATCAGCCGCGTCACCCTCTATAACAAACTGCGAAAATATCGCATTCGTTGCGACGAGGACGAAGCGGAATAGTCACCAATAAACAACACGACAATCCGTCAAGGCGAGCGTTTCCAAAGCTCGCCTTTGTTGTTGGTCTAACGCGCGGCTCGAATTAGCTACTTCGCTGCTCGCAGCAACTTGCCTGTGCCGGTTACTTCGGTCACTTCGATAACATGAAAGATGGTCGGATCGTCGCAACAAACGGCCATCCGCGTCGCGTCTGGAAGAGTGTGCCACGAACTGACTCGCATGTCGCGGTAGTCGGTCTTATAGGCGGCCATTTGCTTGCCTTCAAAAAACGCTACCACGCCAGCGTTGCGTACTTGGACCACCGTCGTGTACTGCCGCCCGGCCATCACTGCACCAGGGAAACGCGATTCGGTCGGATTACGGCCTCCCGGAGGCGGTTGCACGGAGAACAAAAATTTCCCTTCTTCGCCGCCAGCTTGCCAACTGAAGGAGTTTCCATCGCGCGGCAATATGACGCCAATATCGTGTCGAATCTTGGGCTGGCTGAAGACGATCTTGATGTCGTATTCCTCAGGCGGAAGGTAGGGCAGATAAAGTTTCGGGACGAAATGCTGCGTCGAACAAACCAACGCACCCCGCTCGATCGACCACTCCCCTTTAATCGCGTCCGCGGCAGGATCGATGAGCGCGATGATGTTGATCGACTTCGAACGCGCCGGGCTGCCAGCGACGGTGCTGGTGGGCACACTCTCTTTGATTTCAGCCAATCGCTTATCAAGCCGCACCTTGGTGATGCCGCTGGTTTCGTCAAGCGCTTGCCCATACCAAAATCCCGAGCGAGAGAGCATGCCATGCTTGTCGGAAGTCTTCGTGGCTTCGGCCGCGTCCCACCACAAATCTCCTATCGCGATCTGCTCCTCAGCCTTGGTCGGTGCTTTCATATCCTCTGTAGCGGCCGTCTTCAATGCGGCATCGTTCCCTTTGGCCAAGTGTGGTAAGCCTTGCTCCCATTCTCCTCGAAAGAAACACAAATACTTACCCCAGGCGATATTCGCGGCGGGATTCTCGGGATCGGTCTGGAGTCTCTCCTCGGCCAGTTTGGCGAATTTCACTTGCTTTTCCAGGTCATCAATCTCTCGCGCGCGAACGTTGATGGTCGCTTTGAGTTTGGGATCGACCACGCGCGTCGAAGCAATCTTCAGCATCTGATCGGCGAGTGCATAGTTGCCACCGGCGGCAGCTTCCTCGGCAATCTTAAAGGCGGCTTCGGCCACTTGTTGACGTTCCGCCGACGAGCGCGCCATGGGACTCAACGTCTTGATCGCTTCTCCTTTAAGCTCCCATACATCCACGTCATAATCCGCCGCCAACTCTTCCGACAGCGAAAAGACCAACGCCGCCTGCGAAGCTTCGAGCGCGTATTGATAGGCGTCGCTAAGCAATGCGTAGCGCATCGTCGGGTCGTCCGGTGTATCTTTCGCCAATCGTTGTAACTTAGTCGCGAGCGTTAACTTGCCTGCAGGCTTCTGGGCGTCCTCGTAATCCGCTTTCAAAATCTCGCGCAGGTCAGCCTTCGCTTTCTTCAGCGCTTCATCGGAGGGCACCTTGCGACGACTGGACGCGTTATCGACCGCTGGCGTGACCGCTGCCTCTTTCGTCGCATCCAGCGATGGATCGACGGCAGTCTCCGCTGGCGGACTCGGCACGAGAGCGGGATTCTGTGCGACCAAGACTGGTGGAGGCGTCACCTCGATCGATGGTATCGACGCAGGCATTGGATTCACCGGCGTCACCAATTGTGCGGCTGGCGGTTCCGGGATTGTCTGCGGCGGAGGTGTTAGTCGGGGCGAATTCGAGACGTTTATCGGTGGGCGAGGCTGGCTATCGCGCTGCCGAACTTGGGGAATTTCCGCAATCTGTCGTTTCACTTCTTTCACACGACTGGAGAACAACCAATATGCCCCCACGAACACCGCCACCATCATCAGTCCGATCCCACCGACGCCAATAAGCAGCGCCGGCAGCAACCACGTCGCGCCTGAGTTAGGTGGGCGAACTTCTTCCGCCGCCGTGACCAGCGGCTTTGTTGGGCGGGCGCTAGTCGGGTCCAGATGTGAAACCTGCTTCACAGGAGGCAAGCGTTTAGCGCGCGGTTCGAAGGAGTCGGACATCGGAACCCTCGCCGGTTGGAACATGGAAGCGAACAGCCATCTCTCGGGCAGTCTACCCCCATCCTTTGGGAGCGTCAACGAAAGGTCGCAGTCTGAGACGCGGGCCAACGGCGTTTTTCGAGTCGCACAACCTCCGCCGGGCGAAATTCCCCGCCCCGCGTTCTCCTTTTATTCACCCTTTGTCGTCGATAGAATAGGCTTATCCACCCAATCGTACACGTCGCACTTTTCTTCCGGAAACCTTCCCATGCGTAGCTCACTCACGCTCGCCACGTCGCTCCTTGTGCTCCTCACCGCAGTCGTCGCAAATGGCGAAGAAGATGCGGGTCGCTACCTCAAGGCATTTCCGGCGGCGGATAAAGGGATGACGCGATACGTGATCATGTTGCCACACAAAGAACGCGGTGACGACAACAACTTTCAGGTCGAGATTATCGTCGGCAAGGAGATGCTCACCGATGGCGTGAACCAGGTTCGCTTGGGCGGCACGATCGAATCAAAACCGTTGGAAGGCTGGGGCTTCACTTATTACCAAGTGGCCAAATTCGGCCCGGCGGCCCAAACGCTCATCGGCGTCCCGCCTGGCACACCGCAAGTCGCCAAGTTTGTCGCCGGTCCCTCGCTCAAAATCGCCTACAACAGCCGCATCCCCTTGGTCATCTATGTTCCCGAGGAAGCCGAGGTCCGCTACCGCATCTGGCAAGCCGCTGAGAAGACTGAAAAGGCGGAAAAAGGCTGAGCGAACTCCCATTGTTGGCGAGATTGGTGGCTGGAGCGAAACGACGGCACTTCGCAAACGCAGGATCGGATCTAAAGATCCACCCTACGAAGCGCAAACCAACGGCCACCGGTCGTACACTCGCACAACCAGTGGCCATTGCGTTTGCATTCAACGGTCACAGCCGTTACTAGTTCCCCGCTGGCAGCGGGATCTTCACGCCATCTTTTTCCAAGCTGTCGCGGATGTTTTTGAATCGCTCATAGCCTGAGAGCGTGATCGGCCCGCTATATCCTTCACCCTGCATCTTGCGCGGGGGATACTTGACGTACGTTTTCATCAGCTTGGTGATGGACTCGTTGAACGTGACCATGGTCCAAGTGTGTTCCGTGTAGTTGTTCATAAAGACGTCATAGCGTTCTTGCGGGTCTTGCCAGAGGTCGAAGACTTGCGGCACGATGGCGACATACTTCTCCGCCCCCTTCCAACCCAAGTTGCTATCCACGGCCAAACCGCCGGTGTGCGCGCCGTCGTCGCCGCGCAGGTTAAAGACCGCTTTGTACTTGCCCACGCGGGCGGCACCCGGACTGAGTTCGTTCTCCGTGAAAAAGAACCACGAGTCGCGCTCGGACTTGCCTGTGCCAAACAACACCGGTGACATATCGTAGCTATCAAAGATGATCGGCTCCCCTTCGCGGTCTTTCTCTGGGAGTTTTACGCCAGCGACCGACGCGAAAGTGGCCATCAAATCGAGACCACCAACGATGTCGTGATTGCGCACACCCGCCTTGATCTTGCCAGGCCACCAGGCGATGGCTGGCACACGATTGCCACCTTCGCGCACCGTTCCCTTAGTACCACGCAGCGGGGTGTAGCCAGCGTCGGGATAGACATCTTGCCAGGCCCCGTTGTCAGTCGTGTAGAACACCAGCGTGTTCTTGTCTAACTTCAGTTCCCGCAATTTGTCCATGATACGACCCAGACGCGTATCCATTTCCACGACGGAATCGGCGTAACGCGTCTTGGAGAGCGATTTGCCTTTGAACTCAGGCGCTGGCAAGTTGGGCTGGTGAACTTTCATCAAGTTGATGTTGATGAAGAACGGCTGATTGGGGTTCTTCGCGGCTTCCTCCAGGTAGTCGAGACCATCCTGCTCGATGTACTTATCCAAGAATGGAATGCCAACGATGCCATCATTTGGCGTATCGACGTACTGTCCATTGACCTTCCAATCTTCCTTGGCGGGTTGGCCTGCGTTGCCGGAAAGCGAACCTTTGGTCACCTTATCGAACATCGCGCGAAGCTTGGGATCCATATCCGGAAACCACGTGGGATCGCCGTAGGTGTAGGCGTTGCAGTGATAGAGGAAGCAGTGCCGCATGACGTCATAGCCTTGGGCATTGGGGAGTGCGTAGTCGGACTCTCCCAAATGCCACTTGCCAGTGAAGTAGGTCTTGTAGCCTCCCGTTTTGAGCACCGAGGCGATGGTCCATTCTGCTTTCGGCAATCCGCCTCCCTGCCCTTGGAAAGCGACCGTCGTCATACCGCTGCGATTGGGAATGCGGCCAGTCTGCATGGCGGCACGACCCGGCGTGCAACTCGGCTGGGCATAGAAGGAGAAAAAGGTCATGCCTTCGGCCGCCAAGCGATCGATGCTGGGTGTCGGCATCCCGCGCCCCTCGCCACCGCCATAGGGGCCAAGATCACCCAGGCCGGTATCATCGGTTACCAGCAAGAGAATGTTGGGTTTGTCTGCCGCGCGTAAGGAGACCGCCCCGGCCATACTCAAGAGTATGGCGAGCAATATACTACTGTTCTTCATCTGTTGTTCCTAATCGAGTGTGGAGAAATGAACGAGAATGAACTCACCAATCATTCCCAGAACGTGGTCGCGGGTATTCAGCAACGGCTTGCGCCAAAAAGGTTGGTCGAAGCAAAAATGGCCAACACCTCCTTCTGTTTGGATGTTGCGTTCGATGGCAATCCGTTGTCTCCATGCTTTACAAGCAACCAGTCGCTATTATGCAATTGGGGGGCAGCGTGTTTCAAGCACCCATGTCAAATAATTGTGACGATGGTCACGCACCGCGCGCAATATTCTTCTGCAGAGATCGAACAATGTAAGCAACCGTGGCGAAAGACCCTCACATAAGTCGCGGGCGATGCCACATGCAGTCTTTGCAGCTTGCCCAAGATGTCGCCGATTGAACAACATTAGTGCATGGGACAAAACGCGAACAAGGTTTCTCCATCTTGCTGAGGCGGTAACATGCTCAAATCAAGGATGCTGCTAATCATCGTCGCGACGGGCATATTGCTTTGCCTGGGACTGATAGGAACATTCGCGGTTGGCGGCTGGAGCAGTTCGGCGAGCGCCACTTTTACATCGGGGCGCAGCATTAAAACCACCGCCAATACGCTTTGGTTGGAGGTAGGTTTTGCGGCGGATACCGCCACAATCAAGACACTAGGGAACGTGGTCGTTGTGGCACCGAACGCCATCTATCTCAATGAGCGCTATTGGGCCCCGCTCGATCCCGCCGCCAAGGATGTTCAAGTCACCATGCAACAAGGCCAGTTGCGCATCGTCGCCGATGGCAACGTCATACAACCTCGCTCCGCGTCATCGCCATGAAATACCTGCCATTCTTGCTGCTCATTGTGCTCGTCAGTGCATACCTGTCCCTCCGCGCAGAGGCAGCCGCGCCGTCGAGCAAGCTGCGCGTGATCATCGAAACCGACGCAGGTGGCGATCCCGACGACGAACAATCGATGGTGCGATTCCTGCTCTACACAAATGAGTGGGACGTCGAAGGTATCATCTGCACGCGCCCAGAAACCAAGCGTGACGAGAACAAGAACGACGCGGCGACCGGCCTGGAGATCGTCCGTCGTCAACTCCAAGCCTACGATGCGGTGTATGACAAACTCAAACAGCATGGTGAGTTCCCCTCGCCTGACTTGCTCCACGCACGAACCGTGGCAGGCTATGACAATGTTGACGACGGCGTGGAGCTGATCATCGCCGCTGTCGATCGCGATGATCCTCGGCCAATCTGGTTCAGCAATTGGGGCACGAACGACGGTACCACCAGCAGTTTGGAGCGCGCGCTCGACCGGGTCTTGAAAGAACGTGGTCCCGCTGGTTACGCGAAGTTCAAGGACAAGTTGCGTCTCTGCTCGGATGACAAATTCGGCGACCACACCACCAAGCTCGCCCCGCCTTGGAAGCTGTGGGTTTATACAAAGTACCCGGACATGGATGGCGGGCGTTGGTATCACCGCTTTGGCCCACTCACGGCGACGGCCGGCGGGTTTGATCTCCAACGCGATCTCCTCACCAACCACGGACCGCTCGGCGCGACCTATCCCACCAACACGCATCTTAAGCAAAAGGAAGGGGACACGCCGGAGTTTCTCTATCTCATTCCCAATGGCTTGAACGAACCGAACGAACCGACCTGGGGTTCGTGGGCGGGGCGTTTTGGCAAACAAGATCGAGCCGGTGACAAGGCGTACTTTTGGCCGAATGTGCGTGATATGATCGACAGCAAAGCACATCGCGACAACACGTTGAAACCTTGGGCCGCTCACCTGCAGAACGACTTCCGAGCTCGATTGGATTGGTGCGTGCGTGATTATGACAAAGCCAATCATCCTCCCCAGCCGCGACTCACAGCCGACTTGCGTCGCACGGTGAAGTCGCGCGAAATGGTCACGCTCGACGCATCACCATCGACCGATCCCGACAACCACGAGCTAGCATTTCAATGGCGTTGCTATGCCGAGGCGGGCACCTATCGCGGACCGGAAATCACACTAGATGCCAGTCGCCGCGCGCAAGCCACGTTGCTCGCGCCGCGCGTTGATTCGCCCCAGACGCTACACATTCTGCTCATCCTTTCCGACACCGGCGACCCTCCTCTCACACGCTACGCGCGGAGCGTTATCACGGTTCAGCCAGCGGCAAAGTGATATCCTTCTATTCTTGCGTGGCCGCCATTTGCGTAGGAAGATGCGAGTAGCAAGACTGGCTCTCCATCTTCACCACACTCGCGAGAATTGGCGAAAACATGGCCTATTTGCCCATCGAAGACTATGGCATCGTCGGCAACATGTGTACCACGGCGCTGGTCAGCCGCTGCGGATCGATCGATTGGTTCTGCATCCCGCACTTCGATTCACCGAGCGTGTTCGCCGCCATATTGGATGACAAAATCGGCGGCTCGTTCCAGATCGCTCCCTTGCGCGAGGATGTCACCTACAAGCAGTACTATTGGCCTGAGACCAATGTGCTCATCACGCGCTTTCTCACTCCCGAGGGAGTCGCGCAACTCGAAGACTTCATGCCGGTCGGTTCGCATGCGGAGTCGCGTTGGCACGATCAACTCGTGCGGCGCATTACCATGTCGCGTGGCTCGATGGGGTTTCGCATGCGCTGCCACCCGGCATTCGACTATGCACGTGCAAAACACACGGTGCACCCATGTAGCCAAGGGGTCGTATTCGAGGGGCCAGGGCTAATTCTAGAGTTGGCCACCGATTTGCCTTTGCAGGTGGTGAACCAAGGCGCGGAAGTGGAGTTTGTATTGCAAGAAGGCGAGTCGGCCGTCTTTGTGCTACATCGAGTCGATGGCGTCGCCACGGAGCGTCGTTGTCCCACGTACCGCGAATGCCAAGCTCTCTTCGAAAACACCGTGGCGTACTGGAGAAACTGGATCTCCAAATGCAACTACACAGGGCGTTGGCGCGAGATGGTGCATCGCTCGGCGCTGACGCTCAAACTCCTCACCTTCGAGCCAACAGGCGCGATCGTCGCCTCGCCCACATGCAGTTTGCCGGAGATGATCGGCGGGGTGCGAAACTGGGACTACCGCTATACTTGGATCCGCGACGCCGCCTTCACGCTGTATGGCTTTCTGCGACTGGGTTTCAGTTCCGAAGCCGCCGCCTTCATGAATTGGCTCGA